>JAJFMB010000296.1 GCA_021772355.1 Chlamydiota bacterium
CATGACGGATAAAAAAAATATTCCCAATGATTGGAAATAACAAAAGAATGCAACGTGTAAAACTTTTTTGACTCAGATGCTCAAAATAACGGTTTTTGTTTATCTTATGTTCATTATTAGGCAAATAAACACGCTTAAGAAATAAATCTACCAAGTTGGTTGCGGTGCTGACGATAGGAATATAATCAGCAATAGTATCGAATTTTATTAACAATCTACTTATTTCCATAAGTATAGTATAATATATGAATTATTAATAAAATACAATGGTTTGTTAACTAAAGTCTTTTACTCCAAACATCGCCAATAGTTGGAGAGAAACCCGCTTCACGTGCGAAATTTTGAGCAGAAGGAAGGTGCTGAGGAACGACTAAATGGCATTCAGGGAGGTTGTTTTTTCTTCCCCATTCTTGTAGTTCTGCGATAAACAGAAGACCTTGCCCCGCTTCGCGATGCTTTTGATCAATAATGAATTGTTTGATGAACATACTATGAGAATGTGTATGCATGACGCTTGCAAATCCATGTGCTGTAGCATCAGAATAGACACTTAAAAAAGGTACATTTCTTCCCTCTAACTGATCTTTTTGCATTTGCTCATTAAGCTCTCTTTTGAACTGTACATCACCTACAAGAAAAAGCTCTGATGGAGTTACTTCTTTTGTGTACGCTTTGCTTAATCTAACTGCATCTTTCCACAGACCATTTGGGGAAAGAGGAGTGACAAGGGCAGCTCCTGGCTTTATCACTTGTTCGAGAAAGTTTGAGAATCCTGCTCTGAGTATACCACCCACTTGTAATGCCATAAAAAATCTCCTAATTTTAAAAGGATCAGTAGGTTACCAGAAATCGGTAAAATGTCAATCCTTAGATATACTTAGACCAAGTATTATTGCTACCGGGTTGAAAACCCATGCTTTGAGCGAAGGCCAGTGCAGTAGGGTTTTGCGGTACAATGATAGAGCAACGGGAGATATTGTTACCTTTTGCCCACATTTCCATCAGTTTGTAGAACACTTTGCCATGGCCTTGACCTCTACAGTTTTGGTCGATGATAAATTGATCGAAAAGAACACGATCCTGTTTTAGTGTAACCTTTGAAAATCCTGTCGCTTTATCGGATGCTGGCATATAGAGAAATGCAGCACCTGCATCCTTGCTAATGTGCTCTCTTAAGGAGTCATCCGATTGACCGCTCAAATTCACTGCATCTTGCCAGTGCGGGCAAGAGGAAAACATGCCGAATAAAGTTGCAGAGGGTTTGGCGATATGTGAATATCCTGCTCGTAGTATTCCGCTAAGTGTAGATACCATAGATTTCCTATTAATTGTAGAGAGTCAGTAGGTTATCAGAAATTGGAATAATGTCAATCCGATAAGGAGAATTCTTTTTTGGCGTCTCTTGCTGCATTGCGAATGACTTCCGGCAGGGCGGGGTGGATGTAGATGGTGCGAAGCATGTCGTCAAGGGTTGCATCTTTGTTCATAAAGGCAATAGCCATGTGAATCATATCTGATGCCTCCTCACCCATAAGGTGGGCGCCAATCAGGCGGCGGGTTGATTTATCGAATAGGAGTTTAGCAAAGCCAACGTTATCTTGTAGAGCAGATCCCATAGCGCTATTGGAGTATTTAGTTACTCCTTTTACAAAATCTATACCCTCTTCTTGGAGTTGTTGCTCTGTCTTCCCAACGCCTGCGACTTGAGGATGAGTGAAAATGGCATGGGGGATTGGAGGGTAGTCGATTGGTTCGTTGCTGGGCTGCTCAAAGAGTGTGCGAAAGAGGTATTCTCCTTCAAAGTTTGCGGTATGGCGGTACAGGTAGCGTCCGATGGCGTCGCCGAAAGCATAAATACCCGGAACGGCGGTTTGGAGATGATCATCGACAAGGATATACCCATTTTTATCGAGTTGAATTGAAGTGTGCTCAAGGCCTAGGTGATCGGTGTTGGGGCGAACGCCGGCGGCAACGAGTAAGGCGTCCCCTTCAATAGTTTCTTCCTGACTCTTAAGGGTAAAGGTGTTGTCTTGAAACGTGACTTCTTCTGGTTGCACGCCAAAGTGCACATTAAAGTGTTTAGAAAAGGTGGTTTGAAAGGCTGTTTGAATCTCTTTATCTTCTTTACGCAGAAGGGAGCTTCGTACTAAAAAGTGCACGTCTGCGCCCATGGCCTGATAGAAATAGCCTAGTTCGCACGCGATATATCCCCCACCGATAATAATGAGCTTTTTTGGAAGTGTTTGATTGCGCAACGCTTCGTAATAGGTCATATAAGGAGTGTTTTCCAAGCCTTTGATCTTGGGGATAAGCGGTCTAGCACCTATGGGTAAAAAGATTTTATCGGCAGTGATCTCTATTCCATTCACGATAAGGCTTCGGTCCGAAAGAAAAGCGGCGTTATGGGGATAGAAATCAATGTTGGGGTGATCATGATAAAGGGGTGCAATACTAGCAGATTCATGATCGATAGTTTGATTCACTCTTTGTACGAGGTCGCTAAAGGCAATGGGGAATTGTTGTTGAGGATATAGGTTAAACCGATGCGCCTCCCGCACTGCTGTTGCGACATCTGCCGGATGGATCAGCATTTTGGAGGGAATGCAGCCATGATTAAGACAGGTTCCACCTAGCTTTCCCTTTTCGATAATGGCAACTTTTAACCCTAAATTTGCGCAGGGTCGAGTTAATTTTGAACCTCCTCCGGAGCCGATGATGATAACGTCATAATGCTTCATTGTACGTTTTGGTTATTGCGTTATTGATTTCTTCAAATGACATTTCAGGACCAAAAGTGTAATCGTACATTTCTTTGCGGATTTTTCCAAAGCGTTCTTGGTCATGAGGTAAATGTTCGGCAATAAGCCGGTATGTGTCGGTGTACTTTTCCGGAGTGATGGAAACACCGCAGCGGAAAAGATAAAGGCCGCTATTTGTTTGAGGATCTGCGTTATGTTTGTTTAAGAAAAACATGGGTTTATTATAGCGAAGAAAATCGTAACCGATTGAAGAGGTGTCTCCAATGTAGATATCTGTGTGCTCAAGCAAAGGATAAATAGGAGGGTGTTCGCATAGAAATATGACATTCTCCTTTTCCTCGTAGGTGTTGATGATAGTGTAATAGGCAACAGCATCATCGAGCTGTAAGCGGGGATGCAGTTTGACGATCATATTGTAATCGTCAGGGAGTGTGTCGATTAATGTGGCGCAGGCATCAAAAAAGGTGGTGGCATCAAAGCTGTCGAGCCAAGTGGGGGCATATAGAATAATAGGACGTTCGTGCTTGAATTTACAGAGCACTTCTTTTTGCATGAGGTTTTCGTAAAAAGCTTTATGTTTTTGATAATACGTATACCGGTAGTTACCTGTGATAGCGTAAGACTTAAGCTGATCTAAAATACCGAGGTTTTTAAACATATCGAGCATATTCTGTCCGTAAACGAGCAGGATGTCTTCATCGACACACTTATGCAAGTAGTAGGCTTTATCAGAGTAGCCGTGAGGGCAATGGACGAGTCTAAGCTGTTTATGATATTTTTCTTCCAAATCATGATAGCGCTCTCGGAAGGCTTTTACGCCCCAAAGGTCGGAAATGTATAGGACATCATAGTGTTCAAATAGATAATCCGGAGTGAGGTCTTCGTAGGCAAGTTGTATCACTTCCAAATCCGGATAGTATTTTTTTGCTAAATCGTAGTTGAGATCATCGATAACAAGAACGGGTGCGTCCATAATTGTGCAGATCACCCCAATATGGTCGAGATAATGCACGTTTTCGCTATGGTTTAAACCTGCTCCTTTTTTTGTTGGCATCAGATGGTGAGGGAGACGTCTTTCAAAATTTTATGAATAAATTCTGCTCGTTTATGAGGGATGTTCTCTTGTTTAATTTCTTCGCCGCAGTTATGCAGAAGGTGTGCGCGTCGACAATTGAAGAAAAGCTCATTTAATGCAGCTGTTGTCACTCCTGTAAGCCATCCCAATTCAGAACCTAACTTCATTAAACTGATGGCATTAAGAGCCTCAATGGCCTCGATTTGATAGGAGTGCATTAGAACGCCGAAAGCGCGGCTGACTTTGTCTTTCATTTCGGCGCTTTCCTCGTTTTTTATGCTATTCCGTAAACTGCTCTCTTCCACTAATAGCTTTGTTGCAAAGCTTCGTACGGAAGAAATGATGTTCTCTTCATTGATCCCCAGGGTCATGTTATTGCGAATGTTGAGGACATCTCCAATGATTTCGGTAGGACTACCTTGCAATCCGGTGATGGCAATAGACTTATCCGTGTATTTTTCGAGCATATCTTCAATTTTACCAGTATGAATAAGCGCTGAGGGTTGTAAATAGACGGAGACGCTAAGTGCAGTACCGGAACTTGTTGGATCAGAGGCTAGAAATCCAAACCGCGAAGAGTAAGCAAAGGTGAATGCTTTACCTAAGCTCATTTCCACTTTAACTAACTTGTTCCAGGCCTGTTCGAGTTCTCCTCGTACATCCATGATTTGCAGGTGGACATGATCAAGAATATTGATTGTTGCAAGAAACTGTCCCGACTGGTCAAGTACAAACCCTTCTCCGCTATATGCTTCTTGATAACTGTGATCGCTGAGAAAGTGTTCAACTAAGTACTCTTTTTCTTGGGGAAGAACGTCTTCAGCCTTAATAAAAACGGGACTGCTTAAATGGGAACTTGCTAGGAGTTCCTTGGTTACCAGTGGGATAACCTGTTTTCTTCGCTGAGCCGTCATTTTTGCCGGAAACTTGAAGTTTTCGATATTGCGGTAAAGAGAGATGGTCGAGGCTAGCCAAATGTCGTTATGATTGTCAATCCAAGGTTTAGTTTGTTCGAAGATAGGATTATGTTTTTTATCCTTTGCCATTTTTCGTCTCTACTTCAGTAATTTCTTTGATTTGGTCGCGTAAAATCGCTGCTTGTTCGTAATCTTCGCGCTTTAAAGTCTCATTGAGTGCTTCATTTAGCGCTAATAAACGCATTGAAGGTGTAATTTCAATCATTTCCCCGGGAGAGCGTCCAATATGGAGTGGAACAGATTTTTTCGTCACAAAGACTCTTTGGGGTAATTTGTTAGCTGTACGTAGCTCATTTAAGATGACATCGCAAAACACGTCGTAACAGGCTGGACAGCCTAACAACGATCCCATTTTGACAGATTCCAATGTGGTTCCGCAATTTCCACAGGCAATTCCACCTGCAACGTTTTCAGTTTCCCCTTCTGCAGGTTCATGGGGTGTGCCGTGTAATCTCCGCTGCAGTTCTGGACAGTCAGCGCACATGCTTGTTTGCGTTGTGATATCTCCCACGATTTCGGTATAAATGACAGTTATCGCTTTGCGGCATTCACTGCACTCTAAAGGACGTTCGGGTTTATTCTTTGGTTGTTTATTTTCAGGGAGTTCGACCATTTTCTTCTCTTTTCTTTGCTTGCCTCACTATAGGAAAATCAAGAAATAAATGTAAACAATACAATGCTTTGAAGATAAGAATGAAATGGAAATCGGGGAGGGTAGCTAATGTCTTTTGAGGCCCTTACAATAGTCTAGAGTTCTCTTTCGAGTCTCAAGATATTATATAGGGAAAATTGAATGAAAAAAATGAGTCCTGATGGGCTCGAACCATCGACTCCCTCATTAAAAGTGAGGTGCTCTACCAACTGAGCTAAGGACTCATCGTGTAATTGACCCCAAGGGGATTCGAACCCCTGTTACCGGAATGAAAATCCGATGTCCTAGGCCTGACTAGACGATGGGGCCAAAAAGCATTTGTTACAGATGCCTAAGGCGCATTTGATGCTCTATCGTACACATTTCGAGAATACTATGCAAGATTAAATCGTAAGTATTTCGGTCTCTTTTTCTTGTGCCATGTCATCAGCTTGCTTACAGAATTTATCTGTCGCTTCTTGTATTTCTTTTTCCAATCGTTTTTCCATGTCTTCTGCAATTTCACCATTGGATTTTAGTTTGCGCACAGCTTCATTAGCATCTCGACGGACATTTCGTATGCTTACTTTAGCATCTTCACGTTTCCGGCCGCACATCTTTGCCATATCCTGTCTTACAGAGTCGTCCATAGGGGGAATATTAATACGCACTACATTGCCATCGGCAATGGGCATGAGGTTAAGATTGGCGCGTTCAATCGCCTTGGCAATTGTATTCGTATTCTGAGCGTCAAACGGTGTAATTAGTAGCTGTCTTGATTCCGGTGTTGTAACCGTTGCGACATCTCTAATACGCATGGGGGCACCGTACACTTCCACCATAACGCTATCGAGGATGCCTGGATTAGCTCTTCCTGTGCGGATATTTTTGAGTTCTTCTTGTAGATGCTGAATGGCATCCTGCATTTTTTGTTTTGTTTCTTTTACAGTATCATTCATTGTGATCAACCATTGTTCCTTGATTGCCTTGGGATATAATTTCAAAAAGATTGTCCGTTTCCAGCGCTTGCATATCAAAAACGAAAATAGGAATTTGATTGCTCATGCAAAGGGAGACAGCAGTAGCATCCATTACTTTCAGATTTTCTGCAAGGTATTGTGAATAGGAGAGATGTTTGTAGAGGGCTGCTTCGGGATTTAGTTTAGGATCTTTGTTGTACACACCGGAAACTTTAGTCGCTTTAAGTAGTAAGTCGGCTCCAATTTCGCTAGCTCGAAGGGCAGCGGCCGTATCCGTGGTAAAATAGGGATTTCCTGTTCCACCAACAAAGATGACGATTTCACCTTTAGCGAGATTTTGGTTTGCTCTTTCCCAATTGTAGGGTTCTGCCACTTTGGGGCATTCCAGAGCGCTCATAACCTTGGCTTTGGCTCCGATCTTAAGGAGCGCTTGCTGTAGGGCAATTCCATTGATCAGCGTTGCAAGCATGCCCATATGGTCAGCTGGAGTGCGTTCCAATCCGAGAGCTTCAAGTTGTAACCCTCGGAAGATATTTCCTCCGCCGATGACCACGGCTAACTCAACACCTGTATTTTTGACACGATTAAGTTCTTGAGCAGTTTTAAGACAAGCGTCCTGATTAATTCCAAAAGAATCCTTACCTAAAAGAGATTCTCCTGAAATTTTTAACAGAACGCGTTGATATGAGCTTTGCTTTCCCATTAAAAGGGCCTTATGCTTGGCCAACACTCCAGCGAATGAAGCGTTTGATTTTCATAGGCTTGCCGGTTGCTTTTGCTTTATCTTCGACGAGGCTTGAGATTGTCTTGCTGTCATCTTTGATAAATTTCTGACGTGTTAGGCAGACATCATCATAGTAAGCATTAATTTTACCACTGATAATTTTTTCAACGATATCTTCCGGCTTACCTTTAATTTGACTCTTGATGATCTCTTTTTCGTGGTTGATCACAGACTCAGGAACTTCTTCTGGTGAAACAAATTCCGGAGCAGCAGCAGCGATATGCATAGCAATATCTTTTGCAAGATCTTCTTCATCCGAAGCGCCTTCGATTTCCACAGCTGTGACAATCTTACCGCCTAGGTGAGAATACACGCCAACAGAGTGGCTGCTTCCTTTTGGAAACGTCTGCAAACGGCTGATTTGAACATTTTCTCCAATCGCTTGAACGATGGTAGCGCGAAAGTCATCAATTGTGATGGAAGGATCTTTGGAGTATTTTTGTTGTAAGAATACATCCAAAGAAGCGGGAGTTGTTTCCGCAATTTCTTTAGCAATTGCGTTTAGAAATTCTTGGAAACGTTCATTTTTTACAACAAAGTCAGTTTCTGCGTTAACTTCCACGATGGCGACAGTATCACCACTTGTAGCAGTGCCGATCATCCCTTCGTTTGTTTCTCTTCCCTCTTTCTTTACAGCAGATGCCATTCCGGCTTTGCGTAAATTAGCAATAGCGACCTCAATATCACCATTGGAGGTTTCCAATGCTTCTTTACATTTAGTCATGCCGATTCCGGTTCTGTCGCGCAGCTTTTTAATTAATGTAGGAGTAATTTGTACTGACATGTTATTCCCCCTCTTTGTTAGCGACGGCAACTTCTTTAAATGTTTCTTTTAAAATGTCCATTTCGTTTTTGCCTTTGGATTTTTCTTCCTCGGCTTCATCACCTTTTTGGTGAGCAAAAGTCATGGTGTTTTTGGTGTCGATAACAGTTTGAGCAATAGCTTGTAGAATAACCTTGATGCTTTTGAGGGCGTCATCATTACAAGCAATCACGTGAGTGATCGGATCGGGGTCACAGTTTGTGTCCACAAGACCCATAACAGGGATTCCTAGTTTATTCGCCTCAGCAACAGCGATGTGTTCTTTGCTTGGATCAACGACAATAACAAGCCCGGGTGGTTTGCGCATATCGCGAACGCCTGAAAGGTTTTTTTCCAGTTTTATTTGGTCTTTAGTGAGGTTGGAAAGTTCTTTTTTCGTTAATCCTTCACTGTCGACAGAAATCCGCTTTTCGATACGATCGAGTTTTTTTATTGAGTTACGGATTGTCGATAGATTGGTAAGCATTCCTCCAAGCCAACGTTCACATACGTAAAATTCGCCGCATTGCTCTGCAAGGTCGCGAACTACAGCTTTAGCTTGTTTTTTTGTTCCGACGAAAAGAATTGATCTGTGTTTTGCGACGACATCTTTGGTGATTTCAACGGCTTCGCGAATTTGTTGTAGTGTTTTCGCTAGGTCGATGATAAAAATTCCGTTGCGTTCTTCGAAAATGTAACGTTTCATTTTCGGATTCCAACGGCTTTTTTGGTGGCCGAAATGAGCTCCGGCTTCTAATAATTCCTTGATAGTAACTTCTGTCTTAGCCAAGCCTTGTCCCTTTATTTTGACGACGGCATCCCAATTATTTATGGGATTTCGGTCTTGGATTAATAAATATGTTTATAACTTAGCGCCTGATCAGAATCGAACTGACACTCGTAGCTTGGAAGGCTACTGTTCTACCATTGAACTACAGGCGCACAAGTGAAAGATAGTATGCCTCAAAGCCTTTTTTTTGGCAAGCGGGAGGTGAAGTCTTGATGATGATTTAGAAATGTGTGTGTAAAATATGACATATATATGTTGTAAAATGTTACATAGCTATGTTATATATTATAACATGGTTAAGAGACATATTACATCACTTGTTCAGCAGTCTTTGAATGATTTTCCCTCTGTATTGCTCAACGGGGCAAGGCAGGTGGGGAAATCAACCCTCGCGCAACAACTGGTGGCAGAAGGTCTTTTTGATGATTACGTTACGTTAGATGATTTGCTAGTTTTAGAGGCAGCAGAAACTGATCCTGAAGGATTTATTTCACAGTATCCCGGTAAAATAGTTGTTGATGAAATACAAAGAGTCCCGAAATTGCTCATAGCAATAAAAAAAAAGATCGATGAAGATCCAAGGCCCGGGAGATATTTACTGACGGGTTCTGCGAATGTGCTTTCTTATCCCAAGGTCGCTGAAAGCCTTGCTGGGCGTATGGATATCATAAGCTTAGAGGGTTTGAGTTTAGGGGAGTTGTATCAAAGAGCGCATAGCACAGACCTACTGAATGATTTGTTTGATGGCATTGAGGTTGAAGATCTTATTTCGAAATGGAAAAAACAGTCAAAAAATCTCCCGTTAATTAATAAGGAAAGCTTGTGCCCTTATATCTTTTTTGGTGGTTTTCCCACTTCAATTGCGAAAAAGAGTGTAGGTTTTTCTGAACGGTGGTTTTCTGCATATTTAAAATCTTATGTAGAGCGGGATGTGCGGGATTTAAGTCGATTATTAGATGTTGTCTCATTCAGTAAATTGTTTCGACTAGCGGGAAATAATACAGGTAATCTTTTGAATATAAAAAAATTAGGTTCGGATATTGGAATAGACCAAAGAACTGTGTCGAGATATATTGAAATTTTAACAATGACATTTCAGATAAATCTATTAAATCCTTGGTTCGGCAATGCTAAAAAAAGATTAGTCAAAACACCTAAAGTCTACTGTAATGATTCCGGATTTGCCTGTTTTCTTGCGGGGATAAATCAACCAAAGGATTTGATGACTCATTCTCAATCAGGGGCGTTAGCAGAAACGTGGCTATGGAGTGAGTTGAGAAAAATACTCGTGTATTTACCTTCAGTTCAGGCGGGATTTTATCGTACACATCAGGGAAAAGAGGTCGATTTTTTATTATCTAAAGGTAATCGATGCGTTGGCATCGAATTTAAATGGACTGATAGCATACGTTCTCATGACTTTAATGGTTTAAAGGATATGCAAAGCGCCATAGGTCCTAATACTAGGGGAATCGTTCTCTACACAGGAAAAGAAATTATCCCTTACACCAAAGATTTGTTTGCTGTCCCTGTAAATTGTTTATTAGGTTCAGAAAACTGAGATATTATGCAAGATTGCGATATCCATTATAAAGCGAATAGAGTGCTGAATTTCATCCTTGTGGCGATGATAATGATCGTCTTACGGGTGTGGCATTTGGCTGTTATCCAACATGACGAGAAGTTGGAGGAGTCGCGCAAGCCGCAAAATCGTACGATTGTTGAGCCGGCAAAGCGCGGGACGATCAGGGATCGCTTCAACATTCCCTTCGCTATCAACAAGATTCAGTACAACGCTGCCATTTTGTATTCACAAATTCGTCATATTCCATCTGTGGCATGGGGAAAGGATGAAGAGGGCAATAAGGTGCGAAAGTTTAAACGGCGCGATCATATTGCCGCTTTAGCTACTCTTCTCGCAAAGGAGTTGGACTTAGAAGCTGATCGCGTGGAGGATTTAATTCACTCAAAGGCATCGCTTTTCAACCACTTGCCTTTTGTAATTAAAGAGGATATTTCAGAAGAAACCTACTATCACCTCAAGATGCTGGAGAAGGATTGGCCCGGAATTTGCGTGGAGCGCGTCCCTAAACGGCATTACCCCTATGGACGATTAGCCTCGGATATTATGGGGTATATTGGAGCGATTAATCGGGAAGAGTATGAGAAAATTGTGCATGAAATGGGGGAGCTTAAAGAGTTTCTTAACTTGCGCGAGCAAGGAGAAGACCTTCCATTTCCTCGCGATCTGAAAAGTCTTGCCCAAGTCAATCAACGTCTTAAGGATTTAGAAGAGCATGCTTACGGAATAAATGATTTAGTGGGTAAGACGGGAATTGAGGGGAAGTTTGAAGAGCAGTTGAGGGGATTTCATGGAAGACGCAGTTATTATTCGGATGCGAGAGGAAACTTTCTTCGGGAACTTCCCGGGGGAAGGGAGCCTTTGTCTGGCCAGCGGATTTTACTGAGTATATCGGCTGAACTTCAGCAGTTTGCCGAGCAGTTATTGATGGAAAATGAGCCGATTCGCAAGCCGCGCATTTCAGGGATGAGTGCTGTTAAGCAAGCGAGAATGTCTATGAGCGAGCCATGGATCAAAGGGGGAGCAATCGTGGTCATGGATCCAAATAGTGGTGATGTGCTTGCTATGGCCTCTTATCCTAGAACGAATCCAAACGACTTTGTCGCCTCGGGAAATGCAGAGGAAAAAAAGAAAAAGCGCGCCAACATTTTGCGTTGGTTTGAGAGCGAGGCGTATTTGGGAGAGATTTGGGATCGCAAGCGTCCGCTTGAAAGAGAAGTTTATGATGCGAAACGAAGAACATTTTATGATGAGGAGCTGTGGATATCGTGGGAGCAGTTTCTGTGCATGATACTGCCTCGCTGTGATACTTCCGGAGAGCCGCATGAAGTGCTTTCCGGCTTACGAAGGATCACATCGATTGAGCATGCTATTCGCTTGCAACGCGCTATTGATAAATTAATGGATATTTGCGGACATAGCGATATCTATGCGTTGTTGGCCTTACTTTATCCTGAAGAGGAGCACGTGCATCACGGCCCTAAATTAACAGCCGGCGTTGAAGAGGGAATGAGGGAAAACTTGCAGTATCACCAGGATTTGGTTGTTCGTGCAAAAGCGGTTATTGATCCTTATCTTAGCGCTATTAGTCATGACTATCATAAAGCGCTTTTGATAGATTTGTGTCGCGTGGCAGTTAATGGTGATCTTTTTTCTAGAGAATTGATTGCAAAAACGGGTTCTCAAAGTTTAAGTGACTACAAACACGCGTCATCTGCCTGGGTAACCGTGAATGAGGTGATTAAGCAGATGGTAAAGCCTCTTTTTCACGAATTTGATTTTGTGGCGTGGCGTCAAGAAAACGGTAAGGCTTTTTTAAAGGAGAAGCGTTTAGAAGAAAAAGCGGCACGTAAGTATGCCAAACCTTATCTTGATTATTTTGACAAACAGGAAAAGGAGATGTTCGATGCTTTTTGGGAGGAGCAGCGTTGGTCGTTTTCTCTCGCGTTTTTATTTGGAATCGCTCCCGACGATGAGTCTCCCTATCTCAATTATTTCTTGGCATGGCAAAAGGAACTTGCGCAAGGCGCTCATCAAGGTCTTGAATGGCACAGCGCTTATGAAACACTAGTTGAGTCGTTGCAAGGAATGGAATCTAATACAGCCATTGCTTATTTACAGACATTGCGCGGTTTTCAGGAGTTGGATCGTCCTCTACTCGGTCAGTATCGCATGTTGCGCAAGCAGGGAAATGTACAGCTTGAAAAACATCTTGCAGCAGCTTTCTATCCAAAATATGGGTTTGGTTATGGGCGCTCCTACGCTTTTCGGCAGGCAACGCAGCAAGGATCGTTGTTTAAATTAGTGACAGCTTATGAGGGTTTGGTTGAGCGGTATCGTCGTTTTGAGTCTGAAGGAACAAAGGTGACGCTAGCGTCGATGAATCCACTTGAAATTGTTGACGAATATAATCCCCACGGGAGGCATAAGATTGTTGGCTATCATCGGGATGGATCTCCTATTCATCAGTTGTATAAAGGGGGAAGGATACCCAAAACAGCGATGAAAAATGTGGGGGAAGTGGATCTTTTCAGAGCTCTTGAATGCTCGAGCAATCCTTATTTTGCTTTGTTAGCCGGAGATGTTTTGGAGGACCCTGAAAATTTGGCTGATGCTGCGCGTCTTTTCTCTTATGGGGAGCGCACAGGGCTCGATCTTCCGATGGAAATCAAGGGGAGCATCCCTAATGATATCAGCGAAAATAAAACAGGTCTCTACGCCTTTGCCATTGGGCAGCACGCGTTTGTCGCAACCCCTATGCAGTCTGCTGTGATGCTTTCCACAATCGCAAATGGGGGGAAGGTGCTCAAACCAAAAATTATCAATCTTTTAGCCGGAAGTCATCCTAGGCGTAACGAAGAGCAGATCAGTCGTGAGACGGACTTTGCTTATCGCGATTCTCTTGCTCTGCTGGGAATTGATTTTCCTCTTTTTACAGAGTTTTCAGTAAAAAATAAAAAGAATCGCGTAACCCGCTTTGATACGGAAG
>JAJFMB010000297.1 GCA_021772355.1 Chlamydiota bacterium
CCGGACCCGCCGGCGGTCAGCTGATGACCACAACCGACGTAGAGAATTATCCCGGATTCCCAGAAGGGATTAGCGGTCCTGTTTTAATGGAAAATCTTCGCAAGCAAGCCATGCGGTTTGGTACAACTATTTATCCTGAAGATGTGGAGTCTGTTGAGTTGACAAAGCATCCCTTTGTCGTCAATGGGAAGACACATCAATTTGAGACTAATAGTATTATTGTTGCGACCGGAGCTACAGCAAATCGCCTTGAAATTCCGGGAGCAGGGGATGGAGAATTTTGGCAAAAAGGGGTAACAGCGTGCGCTGTCTGTGATGGTGCAATGCCTATTTTTCGCGAGAAAGACCTATTTGTCATCGGTGGAGGCGACTCGGCAATAGAGGAAGCCGTGTTCCTTACGAAGTACGGAAAGAAAGTCTATATCGTACATAGACGGGATGAGTTAAGGGCTTCAAAAATCATGCAACAGCGTGCCTTTGATCATCCTAAACTAGAGATTCTTTGGGACAGTGTTATCACACAAGTTGGCGGGGATAGTGTTGTACGCAATGTGACGATAAAAAATGTCAAGACCAATGAGGAAAAGCAGTGGGATGCAGGCGGAGTTTTCTTTGCCGTAGGCCATACACCTAACACCAAGTTCTTAGGTGGACAGATCGATCTTCATGATAATGGCTATATCAAAGTGGAGCCTGGGACATGCCGCACGAATAAAGAGTTGGTCTATGCTTGCGGAGATGCTCAAGATCACGTTTATCGCCAAGCGATCACTGCAGCAGGTACAGGATGTATGGCAGCAATTGAAGCTGAACGGGAGTTGACAGCTCGAGGATTCGCCCTTTGAAGCGTTTCCTTTTATGGATAGTGGCACTTCTTCCGGCTCTGGTATCGGGAACAGAACTCGCTCCTTGGTTCGGAGAGAGCTTTCAGCTGGATTTGCGTGGTTCTGTCTATTTACAACAGTTCACTTTTATTGCGACTAAGCAACCCAATCGCTACTCTTCCTTTGATCAATTTTATACAGCAAGCTTATCCACAAATGTTATGGATATCGTCAATGGAGAGGCCGAACTCACCCTGGCTAATACGAGACATCGATCTTTTGGTTTTGATAACGTACGTTTTACAGGCCGCACTCTCGTTTGGGATGATATTACAGGTGATTTACTTAGTTTGACTGTAGGTGCTACCGTCACGGCAGCGAACCGTTGTGCTGTTGATGACCTTGGTTCTTTTCATCATGGGACTTTGGCACTGGAGAGTCATTTGGCATTCGGACGAGAAACGCCATGTGCTCAATTTTGGTTTCTAAGGTGGTGGGGAGTTCTAGGTTATGGGATTGCTAATGAAGGAAAACCATGGTTTCGTGGGGATCTTTACTGGGCTCGGAACTTTTGGGACACCCGAGAGATACGCCTCTTCGTTCACTCCCTATGGGGGCTTGGGGACCACTCAATCAAATTGGATAAAAAATTTCATGGCTACGGGCCCATTAAACACCGGTCCGTTGATCTTGGAATTCGTTTTTGCTCTCAAATTGACTGCGTTGACAGCACTCTTTCTTTCGAGTATGTGCGACGCTTACATGCTTTAAATTTTCCGAAATATGCTAATGTCTTTATGTTTCGTATTTTTTATCCCTTAGGAATATGAAGTCACTTACAACACAGATGAAGAGGGCGAATTTGTCTGATGTAAAATTTGAACAATTTTAGATTTCAAGTTCTCTAAATTTCTCCATCTTTTGACACGCTCTGATTGCAAAGCTAATTTTCTCTGTATGGTTTGCTCGACCATCTCAGCAGATAGTGAAGCGGATTCATCCGAATAAATATCGAGCTGTTTTTCACAAATTTGCATGTTTTCCGGATGACTTATTTGGCTAAGCAATTGAGAAGTTTTTTGTTCTATAATTGCAATAATCTGTATTCCCTGTTCCTTTATGGAGAGATTGTTCTCATTGAAATGGAGAATAAATTCCTCTGCACGCTGCTCAATTTTTGGAATGGGAAGATGGGTTTTAATTGTCGTTAGACTGTTAGAGATAGAGGATAGATTAACTGAAGGGTTAATGGTTTTAGGTTTGAAAAAAGGAAAAATCGGAAGAAGTGCTTGAAAGACCCTTTGTTGGTAGAAATGATGTGTATCAGTTTTGGCATCGAAATTATTTTTGGGTAAAATAAGAGGCAAAAATGAGATCACATGATCAAGTCGTAGCGATTCACAATCCACCGTTTGATAAAAAATGTGAACCTTTAAATACCGTTTGAAATGCGATGATCGCTTTATTAAGGAAGCTTTTTGACACTTTGTGCTCATTAGGTGTCTATAAAAGGTTCGAGCGCTATGGGGAGTCAAATGCGGGACACTATTTGTTTTTGTTGCGGTCATGGTTTGGGTGCCTCCTTACGACATCAACCCTATATTCAAAAATCTCTTTACGGATAAAATATGTACGGAAACGTAGTTTTTTATCAAATAAAAAAAATTAATATAATAATATTTCTGAGTATGCTCTGGGAGGGAAATGAGAATAAAAAATCAATTTGATATCAAGTTAAAAATATAAATTTACTGACAGTGCGTAATTTGCTTCCAAAAGTGTTGATTGGATTCAGAAAGATAGGGAATTAACTTATGGTAACGGATCGGCCATTCATGATGATGTTCCGTATCAATAAAGGCTAATTTTCCAGAATTTGTAAAAGGTAAATTAAAGGGATAAACGGTATCGAGTAATCCTTCAATTTCTAATATATCGTGAAGGGTGTCGAGATGGTGCTCTGATATTTTTGTCTTCCAAAGTTTTTGGTTACTTTTTTCATCGATCAGTTGCATATCCTCAACAACGAGAATAAAATTTTTCTCAGAATTTTCTGAGGGATTTGCAGAGTTAGGTAGTGGGTATATCCACTTTTTAGGCACCTTGAAAATGTGTTTGCACTTGAGTTGTTCTATTGTTTTTCTGACGGAATTAGCCCCTTCAATACGCGTTATCCATTGTTCCCAATCACACATATCCGTTTGGTCATCTGTAAATAATTTGAGGAGATATCCCTTGATATGTGGATGCTTTGTTACAATGGTTTTGCTCCATTTTCCGGGTTTTGTGTTAGTGAATCCGTTCGCAGCTAGTGTGTTTTGATTTAAAGTAACACGTTCTTTCTGTTTAAATAGATCATCGAGCTTTTCCTTGATAGGATGGTCAATTGGCAAGAGGTACGGGCGCAGTGATTCCCATAAGGCGAGATCAATATGCTCAGGGCGATGACAGAAAAAATTTGTGATGTAAGCTTGTATTTCTTCGTAACCATAGAACTGGAGAGTACGAATGTTCTCTTCAGTTAAACGGTAATAGGAATATTCTTCATCATCATCGGGAAGAAAAAATGGGTAGTCCTCATCGTTTTCATCAACATCGGCAAAGGGTTTTTTTCTTGGTTTATGCTGAGATATGTTTTCTAAATAAATGTTTTCGTCGCAGCTACATGGACCGGTAGCTAAGCAATTGATGAGCAGTGTAAAAAAAAATGACCAAGTCAAATGTTTCATTGCTACTTCCTATCTTTTAATTGCCAAATAAAGACACTTCATAAGTACGTATGTTACCCATGCACAAAAAGCTGCTAAGACTGCGCCACCGAGGCTTTTTGCAAGTTGATCTGTATCGTTGAAAAATAGGAGCCAACTGAATAGTAAAACGGCTCCTGCAATGATGAAGCTAGTGCGATCGATTAGCTGTCCCATACACG
>JAJFMB010000298.1 GCA_021772355.1 Chlamydiota bacterium
CTAACACAGTGTCAGTTGAACAATGGTCCGTCTCTATGATTTGACAAGCAACTGAAGGATATTCTTGCGGGATGACTTGACAAGCCCCCTGAAGCATGGCTCTCAAAGGGTATACGCGATCATTTGGGGAAATTTTAAGGATATTCTTTGTAATCACGCGAAGAGTCAGTGGCTCCTGGATGCCCAAATTGCCCAAAGCCTGAGCCAAAGCAATCACACTCATTAATCCCCGATCATTATCTACATCAGTGTATGTCACTCCATGCAATAACGTTGTTGGAATAGAAAAGGATCCGATTTCCTCTAGCAAACGCTCATAATCGTTAGCATCGTCAAAGCGAATTGTAAACTCTGTAGCATTAATTTTTTTGAACTCATCTCCCTGGGAGACGACAATCAACTCACGGACTGTTGACGAAAGAGTATTAATGAGATGTTTAAATACATCCTCTCGACCCTTTAACAAAACAACTCTCTGAGATGAGATTTCGAGGTCTCCTGGCTGCTCCTCGGAAATATTCCATTGCGGTTGATAAAACCAATCTTTTTTTATTTCTTCTTGCTGAGGAACCTTTTGAACATCAAACTGCATCAGCGCCTTACGGTCGGCTTTACCACTTTGATTTAAGGGCAAGCGATCCAATTTAACAAAAGTAGAGGGTACCATGTGCTCAAGGAGTTTTGATTTTAAATACTCCTTAAAATCTACTTTATCACCTTCATTGAGCACTATATATGCGATAAGTTGATCATTTTTAAACACAACAGCAGCTTGACGGATGGCAGGATGGCTTTCCAATGTTACTTCAATTTCTTTCAGCTCAGTGCGCATACCTCTAATCTTGACTTGAAAATCCGCTCGTCCGAGAAGTTCAATATTACCATCGCCAAAATACCGAGCTAGATCTCCTGTCTTGTACATGCGAGCATCGCCGTTAGCGCTAAAAGGATCGGCAATAAACCTCTCTTTAGTGAGATCAGGAAGATTATGATAACCCCTTCCAACGCTATCTCCTCCAATATAGATTTCCCCCGTGACGCCTATCGGCACGGGTTGAAGATGTTGATCTAACACATAGAGCGTTTGGTTTGGCAAGGGCTTCCCATAGGGAATGCTTCTCCAGTTAGGGTCTTGCTCTTCAATGGGATAATAATTGGAATAAATCGAACACTCTGTCGGACCTCCAAGACTGATTGATTGTACATGAGAACTTAACTTCCGACGGACTTCATCTGGTTGCGCAAGAGGAATCCAATCACCGCAGAAAAAACCTAAGCGCAAGGTAGGGCATAATTCACTTTCCTGTGGGGGTATTGCATCAAGCAACATTTGCATGACAAGAGGAGCTGAATTCCAAATTGTCACCTTGTGCGCTTGTAATAGGTCCAGCCAATGAAGAGGATCTTTTTTTAGATCGTCCTTCGGTAAAACCATTGTCGCCCCTGCGGACAAGGAACCGAAGATGTCATACACTGAAAGATCAAAGGTGTTGTTACAAATGGCGAAAAAACGGTCTGAGGGTTGCACATGATGGAGCTGATTCACCGCAAATATAGTATTAAGCGCATTGCGGTGTTCAATTAAAACTCCTTTTGGTTTCCCTGTAGAACCAGAAGTATAGATGCAATAGGCAAGATCATTGGGAGTATATCCTATGTCTAAATCATGATCAGGGTAGTGATCCAATTGGATATCATCTAGAGACAAAAATGGGGTTGAAAATTGTTTTGTTTCTGATGAGAGCACCATAACAGACTGCGTGTCATCCAAAATAAATGCCAATCTTTCATCGGGGAGATTAAGATCTAAAGGCATGTATGCTCCCCCTGCCTTGAGAATCCCAAGAATGGAAATGATCATATCAAAAGAAACGGGCATCATCACCCCTACAATGTTTTCTTTTTCCACTCCCTTTTGTTTTAAATAGTGAGCAAGTTGGTTGCTCTTTTTATTGAGCTCTTCATAGGACATCGCTATGTCGTCTTGAATAAGTGCGCTATGTTGTGGTTGCTTTACAGCCATTTCTTCAAATAACTGATGGAGACAGCGACTAGGTGGCGTAAGCGAAGGTGCCTCATTGAATTGCTCGACAATTATTTGCTTCTCAGACTGAGATAACAAATCGATTTGTGAAATGGGAAGATTTGGTGAGTGGATGAAATAAGATAAAATATTTTCAAAATGTCCCATAAAACGACACGCAAATTCATCAGTGAATAAATCTGTGCTGTATTCAATCCGAAGTTCCGTCAATGCTTCATGGGTGTGGCTGAACAATATGGTAAGATCAGTATGAACTCGATCCACAGGATGGAGTACAGGATCAAACTCGACATCTCCCACAGTCCATTTCTCTAAAGGAGCATTATTGTGGGAGAGCAATACTTGAAAGATCGGTGTAAAACGGTTATCTCGTTTTGGATTGATCTCTTTGACTATTAATTCAAACGGAATTTCAGAGTTCTCCAAAGCCGAAAGCACAGTATTGCGCACTCTTTTTAAAACTTCCTGGATCGTAGGGTCTCCCGAAAGATCCGAACGTAAAACAATCATATTGAAAATCAACCCAATAAGTGGTTCTGTTTCGATTTGATTGCGATTCCCTAATGTACCTCCTATTACAATGTCTGGTTGATCCGTGTAACGAAAGAGTAAAACACTTACTGCGGCGACAATCACCATATTCATGGTTAACCCACGTTCACGACAAAGCTGACTCACTGCTTCAGATAGTTTTCTATTAAATGTAAAATTCCGTGTCGCCCCATAACTTGTACGGAAACTAGGGCGTGGAAAGTCGGTGGGAATTGCTAAGTGATCAGAAACTCCGGATAATTGTTTTTTCCAATAATCCAACTGTTTTTTGTAGCTGCCCGATTCTGCTTCTTTTCTTTGCCATCTAACATAGTCTTCATAATGGAATGACAAAGGAACAAGATCCGCTTTCTCACCTGTTTTTGTAATTGATTGATAATGTGCGATAAGTTCTTGTGACAACAATCCCAACGACCACCCCTCAAGAATGATATGATGCACGGATAAGGCAAAAATATAACGTTGAGTGTCGAGCTTAATTAACTTTGCATAGAGTAACGGCGCTTTTTCCAAATCAAAAGGTAGTTTTAAAAACTGATCAATGATCATTTTTGCATTTTTCTCTCCTTCATCAAATGAATAGGAGGAAAGATCTTCGACATCAATGGAAAAGTCCACCTTAGGCAGCACGCATTGCTTTATCTCATCTTCTTTAGTGAAATATGTTCTAAGAGGATCGTGACGTTCTATGACAAGTTGTAAACTCTGTTCCAAAATTTGTAAATTTACGGGCCCGGTCAAACGAATGACTACAGGAATATTACATACCGCCATTTCCGGTTCGAATTCGTGCGTAAACCAAAACCTTTCCTGTGAATAAGATAACGGATAGGACTTCTGTTGTTGATTTGCTTTTAGTCTCTGAAGCAATGCACTCTGTTTTTCTTTGGGTAGTGCTGCAATCTTAGCCTTAAGATCTAATAGTGACTGATTCATAAAAACCCTCTATAAGCTATTCGAAAAATGACACAAAACGGAGGACTATCCTATTTTCTCCATTATTTTACAATCGTCGATTGAGAAATCATCGGCTTTGTTGCTTGTGATCGTAAAGAATCCATGATAAAAATAGTTCATGGTAAAAATTCTTCTATTTGTCATCGTTCTGTATTTGGCGATTGTGCTTTTTTTCTATACGATTCAGCGCAGTCTTATTTACTTTCCCGATGCACATGCTCCCACCCCGGAAGAGGCGGGCGTGCCGGAAATGGAGGAAATTCAGCTACAGACTAAAGATGGGCTTTCCATCAAAGTGTGGACCCGTCCTGCAGAATCTAACTTGCCGACCATTGTCTATTTTCATGGCAACGCTAGCCATATTGGCAACAGAGCGCCCATTATCAAACCCTTCTTAGACAAAGGGTATGGCGTCCTTCTTCTCACTTATCGCGGCTATAGCGGTAATTCGGGAAAGCCTAGTGAGAAAGGACTCTATGCTGATGCCCGAGCAGTGATGGAATATCTAAAGCAGCAAGAGGTGACTAGTAATTGTGTTGTGCTTTGGGGAAACTCGATTGGAAGCGCGGTTGCCATTCAGATGGCAACTGAATACCCGGTTGGAGTCTTAATCCTTCAGTCCCCCTTCCCCTCTCTAGGCGCCATGGGCCAATACCATATGCCCTTCTTGCCTGTGAGGTTATTCCTTAAGGACAAATACGATAATTTAGCAAAAATCTCTCAATTTGAGGTGCCTACCCTCATTTTACAAGGAGAAGAGGACACCATCGTCCCCCCAAAATTTAGCCGACAGCTCTTCGAAGCCCTTAAAGAGCCTAAGG
>JAJFMB010000299.1 GCA_021772355.1 Chlamydiota bacterium
TACTTAAATATCCAGGAAAATGTCTCTCGCTTTTACTGTCCGGTATAGAAAAGGGTGCTGCCCGGATGCAAGAGTGGCTAAAAGCCATGCAAAACAGCGCCTCACGAGCAATCCATGCCTTATTTACTCCTTTGCAAAGAGTAGGTCAATCACTTGCTGATCGATTTAATAGCGCCCAAGAATCTCTACTAAATGTCCTGAAAAAAGCATGGGAAAAAATCGACGATGCCACCAAATCTTTACGATCTAAACTTAAGGAGTACGGTGAGAGAGTTGGCGAGAAATTTCAGCGCGCAGGAGAGTGGACAGCTGAAAAACTACAGCAGTATGCAAAACCGGTAGTGGCGTGGATTGAACCAAAAGTAAAATGGCTAAGTGACAAAATGGAATCTTTTTGGAAAGCTGCAGCCACGCAGGTGACAGCAATTCAGGAAAAAGCGAGTGGTGTTTATCAGACGATGTCAGAGATAGTTAAACCGATTCCTATTCACTGTTGGAATATTCTTCAAGGACCAAAAATTCTCGAGCAGGGAAGTAAATTTGCCTTTGCTTTTGTGAATCTGGCCAAAAATATTCAGGCCATTATACGCTCTCTATCCCATTTTCCGATAAATTTCGGTAAAGCGCTTAAAAAGCGCTTCGAACGTATCAAACAAAATAGCGCAAGAAGGATGAATGCCCTTAAAGGTTTTGCGAAAAAAGGGCAGACGTGGCTAAAAAAAGGGGTTCAGTGGTCACTCAAAAAGGCTAAGAAGGCCCCTCGAAAAGCTATCGAAATCTCTACATCGAGTATAAAATTCCTCTTCAGAACAGTAAAAGCCTTTTTTAGAGGCATTCGTGTCTTCTGCATTTGGCTGATGCTCTTCTTACGTCACTGCATCGAAGTGATCCAAATTCAAACATCTAAAATTCTCAAAATCTAAGCTAAAGATTCACAAACAGAAACTCCACTGCAGGCCAACGAAGAAGTTGCCCATGTGCGTCAATTTATCTGAGAAGGCTCAACAAGAACTCCTGTCTCTAACTCTATATGTTGTTTTCCTTTCTTCGGATAATCGCCGTTTTTCAGGATGGGTTTCGTCGAAGAGTTCATAGACGTGTTGAAATTGATTATAAATGGGGCAAGCGTGAGGGCAGAGATTGAAAAGCACTGTGGACTGATTCAGGTTCTCTTGCTTTGTGGTGACGGCGATTTTGCTTTTCGTGGGTTTTAAGGTGTAGACATGCGGCAAAAAACTCTCTTGAGGAAAGCGCCACAGAAGCTCATCGACAAACTTAGCTGCCTCTTGATTGGCCGTCGTAATCAAAATAGATTCTCCGGCATCATAGTGATGCTGAATAGTTTGACAGATGGTACGTATTTTTGTTTGGTTATCTTTAACGGGAAGAAAGGTGATCTCAGGCGCTGACATCCGGAGCTCCTTTTTTTGCTGATGCCACCGCGATTTTATGTCCGTTTTCAGCAAACAGCACACCACATGAGACAATACACTTCAGAGCTTCATCAATTTTCATATCGAGGTAGTGCAGTTGACTGCGTTTATACAGAAGCATAAATCCCATTGTTGGATTCGGAGTGGCCGGTACGAAGACGGAAACGAGGTCGGAGTATTCTTTATCGGATTCATCAGGGAGTTTCTCGGCAACGATAAATCCTAAAGCCAGTCCTTTTGTATGGGGAAATGGCACGAGCACAACTTGCGAGAAAGTTTGATTCGGGGAGTCAAAAAGAGTGGTCACGACATCTTTGATCGCTTTATAAATCTTATTCACAACAGGAATCTTGTGGATAATGTAGTCACCGATTCGGATCAAATAGTGGACAAAGACCCAGCGCGCAAAAAATCCGATCACCAGAGTGAACACAAACAGCGACAACAAGACTAAAAATTTGCTTGTAATCAGCACAAGCTGTTCGGAACTTAAGAAGAGAATGGGTTTACCCAGCAAGCCGGAGTAGTCCAATAGACCTTGTGCAATTCCCAAAAACGGCTTGGTGAGTAAATTAATCAAGAACATCACGATAAGCACTGTAAGCACAAGCGGAAGGATAATACCTAGTCCGGTGAAAAAGGATTTTCTCATTCTTCCATCTCCCTTTGCACGCCCATTTCATGCGCTTTTTCCTTCGAGATCTCTCGGAAAGGGGAAGGAATGACACCGCATGAGATAATATACTTAAAAGCATCTTCGACTTTCATGTCTAAATGCACTAAGTCATCTTCATTAAACATCATCAAAAACCCGGAAGTGGGGTTAGGTGTTGTCGGCACAAATACAGCCAACAAATCCACATCGGGGCTATGAGGCAAATTGGGGATATTCTCTTGCGTGACAAGACCAATACTATAGGTGTCACTATTAGGAAAGGGAACCATCACCACTTGCTTAAAAGACTTTGTTTTGTTCGTCGCAAAAATCGTCTTTATGACATCCTGGCATGTTTTGTAAACGGTGCGAATAAATGGAATACGATGGAGGATATAATCCCAAATCCTAATTAGGGAGTGAGTAAAGTACCACCTTGCTAGCAACCCGACAAACGCGGTAAACAAAAACAGAAGTACCAAAATGACAATTTGACTGACAATGTGCTGAATCTGCGCTGCGCTGAGGAAAAGAAAACCGTTTTGTAAGATGCCGTAATAATTAAAGATAGAGTGGACAACATCGACAAAAGGCCCGGTCAATAGATTTAAAAAGAAGAGCACCACGGCAATGGTTAATGCCAGTGGCAACAAAATGACAAGACCTGCAACAAAATACTTTCTCATTACTGGAATTCTAAGGAATCAGACGATTATTATCCACAGAAAGAGCTCAGGTTATTAGTAACGCCGCTTTTTCTTCTTAGGGCGACTGTTGCGACTCGGCTCCTCACATGCAAAGATCCATTTACTTTCAAGAGTAATAAAATCTACGTAGCTCAGCATTACCTCAAAGCGGTGGCCAGCTTTTAATGTTGTTCCGGTGTGCTGTCCTAGAAGCTGCCCTTTGCTCTCATTGTAAACGTAGTAGTCGCTTTCAAGATCGGAAAGAGAGAAGAACCCCTCCATCATATAATCGAGTATCTCGAAGAAAACACCAAAAGGGCGCACGCGCGTGACTACGGCTGTATATGTTTTGTAGGGATCTTCTTTGTGAATTGCGTATAAAAGACGCAGCTTTTTAAGCATGATAACGCTATTTTCAGCTTTCTCGCTAATGCGCTCTTGCTCTGAGCAAAAAGCGGTGATAACCTCTAAGTTTTCTTTCTCAACGGTTTCACCAAAGAGCGAGCGGTGAATGACCAAGTCAACATAGCGGCGAATCGGGCTAGTAAAGTGGCAGTAGTGCGTTAAATTTAAGCCATAGTGACCAATGTTATCAGGGGAGTAGACAGCCAAGCGCATACGCCGGATGTAGCTAGTTGCTAGGTACTGGCCATATTCGGTATCAAGGGCTTCATTAAATAATGTCTGAATCTCTTCAGGTGTAGGCGTTTCGGAAAGTTGAAATCCGAATGCGCCTGCTAAAATTGAAAAATCACGCAAGCTATCTTCTGCGGGCTGTTCATGAACGCGAAAGGCGACAGGAACTCCTTTTTCACTCAAATGCAACGCAACCACTTCATTTGCCTTAAGCATAAACTCTTCGACAAGTTGATGCGTAATGTCGTAAGAAATGTATTCCGTTCCGGTTGGGACACCCTTTTCATCAATGAGAATACGCAGTTCAGGCAGCGCAAACTCGATACTACCTCTTTCGTAGCGCTTTGCTTTCAAGTGATGACAAAGTTCCACCATTAAGTGAAGTGTGGGAGCATGAACGCTCTGCTTCTTACCATCCAACACCTCTTTAGCTTCGCTATAGGTAAAGCGCTTAGCGCTTTTGATCACAGTGCGGGCAAAGCGGTATTTGACAAGTGTTCCGTTGGAGTCGAATTCCATAAATACAGTGGAGGCTAAGCGATTAACACGAGGTTTTAGGCTGCATAGGCTCTCGGAAAGTTCCGGCGGAAGCATCGGGATGCACGTACCGGGAAAATAGGTTGAATTACAGCGTCTTTTTGCCTCTTCATCTAAAAGAGAGCCGCTCTTAACATAGTGCGAAACATCGGCAATGTGCACGCCGAGGTGATAGTGACCGTTGCTATCTTTGCTGAGAGTCAGGGCATCATCGAAGTCTTTTGCAGTTTTGGGATCGATCGTGAAACACTCTAATTCCCGCAAGTCCTCGCGCCCTTTGATATCTTTTGGTGTCACCTTACTCCCAAAAGTCGTGGCTTCAGCTTTGACTCCGGCAGGAAAATCGGAGCGCAATTCGTATTCTTCAATAGCGGCACGGATATCACAAGAGGGATCGGAG
>JAJFMB010000300.1 GCA_021772355.1 Chlamydiota bacterium
AGCTGCGGTCAGCGCGGTAGACGATCAAAAAACAAGCGTTGCCGGTGGAATCCTTTATATGCTTCAAATTGCCGGGGGTGCCTTGGGTCTTTCGATTGCAACAGGACTCTTCTTGCTGCTAGGGAAATGGTTCATTAAAAAGAAAATTTCCACAGTACTTGAAAAGTTTTCAATGAAACAGCAGGGGTTATTTGATAATTTCCTGACAAATACAGGCTCAATTAAATCTCTGTTGGTTCATTTCCCAATTGGAATTCATGAGAAATTGGAGTTCTTTCTACATCAAGCATTTGCGCGCGCTTTCTTCTTCAATATGCTCTTCACTGCAGTATTGGCTGCTATTGGTGCTTTGATTACCCTGTTTTTTATAAAAAAACGCCCCGAACAAGTTGACTATTAATGAGATATAATTTCTTCTTTGCAATAAATACGAGTTTGTTTATTTAGTAGAGTTATGAAGAAGTTACACCGTTCCTCAAAGGATAAGATGATTGCAGGGGTTTTAGGAGGCGTTGCCGAAACCTTTAACCTTGATTCATCCCTTTTGCGCCTAGGCGCTGTCTTTCTTTGCCTGATCACCGGAATAGTCCCGCTGTTGGTGACATACCTCGTTGCATGGATCATCATACCTTTAAAATTTCCCGGGGATTTATAAGAGGTCAAAGGGCTCCTTACGTAGTATCTTTTTTATGATGCTATGTCCATGTATCGCTATTTTTCATCCTAGATTTTTTCCTGTTAGGTTGTTAAACTATATATTGGTAGCTTTGAAGTTAACAATATCTCAGAGACCCCATCGTGATTCTAAACCTTTGAGGTTGCGTGCATTGGACATGGAAAAAAATTATTCATCTTCTTGATGACTCTGGCGAGTATATCCACCTTAAAGGATCCAAACACGCTATTGAGAAAGAGTGTTTGCGTGTTGATGCAAAGGGGAATCTTGCACAAACACCCCATCCTTTCGACTTGGGATCGGCCTTGACCCACCCCAATATCAGTACTGATTTCTCGGAAGCGCAGCTTGAACTTATCACGCCAACATTCACAAGCGAAGCGGGCGCTATCAATTATTTGCATCGCCTACACCAATTCATAGCGCAAAAATTGGATAACGAATTGCTATGGCCAATGAGTGTTCCTTGTTTATTACCTCGTGAAAATCAAATACGGCTGGCAAATTATGGTTCTTCGAATAGGGGAATGGAGAAGTATATTTATCGAAAGGGTTTAAGCCACCGCTATGGCAGCAAGATGCAAACGCTTTCAGGTATTCATTACAACTTTTCTTTTTCCGACTCTTTCTGGCAGCGGATCCATGAAGCTTTTGGTCAGAATGAGGAGTTACAACATTTTATCTCAGCGAGTTATCTAAAAGTTGTGCGTAATTATTTACGTTTGGGTTGGCTCAATACCTATTTATTTGGTGCCACTCCGGCAGCCGATAAAAGTTACTTTGGAGAAACGACTCTTCCTCTAAAGAATCTGGATAGGCGGACGCTCTTTGGGGAGTATGCTACTTCTATTCGGATGAGTCATCTAGGTTATTACAGTAAAACACAGTTGCAGCGTCCGATTTCATTTAACTCACTAGAAAGTTACATCAGAGATTTACACATTGCAGTGACAACTCCATACCCACTTTTTCAGAAGCTGGGCCTCTATCAAAACGGAGAGCGCATCCAACTTAATGATCATATTTTACAGTTGGAAGCCGAGCACTACTCGCGCATCCGTCCAAAACCTCGATTAAATGGGCATACGAGAACAATCGAGGCTCTACAGACATCAGGTGTTGTGTATGTTGAGGTGCGTTCACTCGATAGCAATCCCTATTCTCAAGAAGGAATTGAGCTAGAACAGCTGCGATTCTTGCATTTGTTTCTTATCTACTGTCTTTTTCATTCTAGTCCGGAGATCGAACCGAAGAAACATAAAAGTATTGCGGATAATCAAAATAAGGTCGCCATTTTCGGTCGTAAGCCACAACTGCGTTTGCAATGTAATGGCGCTAAAATTCCCCTAAAACAATGGGGATTGCAGATTATTGATGGGATGGAAGAGATCGCAGAGATGCTTGATCGCCTTTATGCCGGTAAAAACTATTCTAAGTGCCTCCAGTTACAAAGAGAAAAATTAGATGATCCTGACAAAACTCTATCAGCCCAAATTTTACGGGACTTAACTGAGCATAAAATGACGCTGCAGGATTTTGGTCTTGAGTTAGGCCGTCACTATCATAAAGAAGTAGTGAATAGTAAACCAAACCCGCAATTTATGGAAAAAATGACAAAACTCGCCACACAATCACATTTAGAGCAGAAAAAAGAAGAAGCTCATGACGACTTTGTACTCAAAGGGTATGAGGATATGGAAATTTCTACTCAAATGGTGCTCCGGGAAGCATTTGATCGCCGGGTAAATGTAGAAATCCTCGACCGCTCAGATAATATCTTGCGTTTGAGCAATGAAAAAAATGTAGCATATCTGAAACAGGCAACCAAGACTTCGAAAGATAATCTTATTGCTTATTTTCTTATGGAAAATAAATCAGTCACAAAACAAATCCTGCAAGAAAATACAATTCCCACTCCACAAGGTTGTTTCTATCATACATATGAAGAAGCATTGAAGGGCTATCCTGAATTTCGAAAAAAAAATCTGGTTATTAAACCTAATTCTACCAATTACGGTATTGGTATCTCTTTTGTAAAACCAAACGATCAGAAGGCGTATATCAATGCTGTAAAAGTGGCGTTTCATCACGATACAAAGATTATTGTCGAAGAGTTTTGCAAAGGGGAAGAGTACCGATTTCTTGTTATTGGAGGACGTGTTGTGGCGATATGTCAACGTATTCCCGCAAATGTTATTGGAGATGGAGTGCATACGATCCAGCAGCTTGTAGCGCTTAAAAATCGAAATCCTCTTTCGTATAAAAAATATCCAATAAAGATAGGTAAAGTGGAAAGAGAATGTTTATCAGACCAGAAAATTACACCGAAGAGCATTCCCAAACTTGGAAAGCAAGTTTTTCTGCGTCGCAATACGAATGTCTCAACTGGGGGCGATTCTGTTGATCGTACCGAAGATGTGCATCGCGATTATCATGCCGTAGCTGTTGGAGCTGCTAAAGCGGTGGATGCTGCAATTTGCGGTGTAGATATGATGATTGAAAATTGCGCCCTTTCTCCGGATAAAAGTGCCCACGCCGTCCTTGAGCTTAACTTTAATCCCGCTCTTTATTTACACCGTTATCCTATAGAGGGAAAAAAGCGTGCCGTGGAGAAGGATGTTCTTGATTTCTTGGGATTCTAAAGGAACCACAGAGAGAAGTAGTTAGTCTCTCTGTGATTTCTAATTTAGGAGGTTTTATCCGGTATCGTGCCAAGTGCAAGAAAAACGAGCGTAAAACCAAGGAATAGCAAGTTAATCCCGACAAGCAGACCGATTAACCAGGTCGCTGTTCCAGGCCATCCACTCCAAATAATGGCAGCGATTACGATACTTAGGATTCCGCTAAGCATGAGCCACCCCCAATTACCAAAGGTGCGCATCTCAAACGACAGGAGAATCTTAGAGATTCCCTCTACAAGAAAGAGAACACCCAATATGAGTGTCAGAGTTAAAATCCCCGTGAGAGGATAGGCGAGTAGGATGATTCCTGCGGCAAGATATAGCAGAGCGCTTATGATCGACCACACAATTTCGCCTGCCTTGCGCAGCTGAAATGTCCTTACACCTTGAATGACGCCGCCTATTACAAACAGCCATCCTAGCAGTAGTTCCATACTTAGGGTAGATAGGCGTGGCATTGCCACAGCTAAAGCACCTAAGATAATGAAGATAATTCCTTCAAAAAGGAATAACCCTCGGTATTTCTTAATTACTTCCATAGTAGACCTCTAATATTAACATCGTTATTTCCCCCTATATACCGCCCACCCCTAACGATGTAAAGTTCTTCTATAACCTATTAATAGTTATTTACTTTCTTCAGGAATCATTACGGCATTAATGGAGTGGATCACTCCGTTTTTACCAACTATATCAGCGTTAATAACTTCAGCATCTCCAACAGTGACTTTCGAGCCGTTTACAGTGATCTTAATATCCTCACCATTAGCGGTTGGTACGGTCATTGTCTTTAAATCACCGGCTAACATTTTTCCTGGTACGACGTGATAAAGTAATACTGCTCTAAGTTTTTCCTTGTTCTCCGGTTTTAGTAACTCGTTGAGCTTTTCCTGACCTAATTGATCGAAAGCTTCATCAGTAGGAGCAAAGACAGTAAAAGGTCCTGGGCCTTCTAAAACTGCAGAGAGATCTGCTGCCTGTAAAGCTGTTGTAAGAGTTTTGAAACTAGCATCTTGCGATGTTATCTCGACGATGTTTTCATCGAGTAATGCTTGATTCTTTGCAGAAGCTTTATTTTCATTGGAATCACTTTTCCAAAAGAAAGCATCCACAAAAGTAAAGGCGAACACAGCGATTAATAACAGTGTTGCCGTCATAATTTTATTCACGACTCTATTCATATTAACAACCTCCGTTGGGTCTACCTAGTATTATAATGCCGTTATGTAATTTTAAAAAATGTTTTTTACACGGCGATTATCAGACCATAAGATAAATGACCAATTCACTACAAACTCGCATATTTTTCTGGAATTTGTTAAAATTTTGCCATGAAAACGTCTTCTAAGAATAATCCCTCTGCTCGCTTTGTTGCTACAAGAGAGCATCATCTGCTTGAAACAGCGGAAGATTATACAGAACTTATTGCTGAGTTAATTGAGGAGCAAGGGGAAGCTCGAGTTTGCGATTTGGCAAAATCTTTGGGTGTCTCACATGTCACAACGCTACGCACATTAAAACGTTTGCAACGCGATGGCTATATAAAAACAAGTCCTCATCAACCAATTATCTTAACCCCCAAAGGGAAGCGTCTGGCTAATTTTGCAAAAAATCGGCATGAGATCATTTTAAAGTTTCTAATTAAAATGGGAGTGCCTGAAGAGGTAGCAGTTATTGATGTTGAAGGTATTGAGCATCATGTGAGTAAAAAAACTTTAGAAGTTTTCAAAAAACATCTCTAACCCCTAATTCTGTCTGACGATTTTTTTCGTCGACAATGTCAAATGACATGCTCTCCTCAAAATCTAAAAAATCTTGTTGTTTTCTAGAGCGCCAGACTATGGATTAGGGTCGCAATCAGGGGTCTAGCTTAGCATTTTTTCAGGAGCGATTAAATAGGTCGGGAAACTGCCCAACGATAAGGCGTCCAATTGTCCATCCCATCAGCATTCCGATAAAGAACCCAGCGGGAAGTCCATAAAGTGCTATGGCAACGGGATAAAGCGTATCCTCGGAAAAGTAGTAAATCCAGTAAAACCATATCACAGGGAAGATGCCGCCAATCAAACCGAAGGTCATCAACCACTGCATAGCACGTTCAACTCCTGGGTTATTTAAGGCGTAGATCCACAATAAAAGACTTAAGAAAAACGCTGGTATAAAGTTCATAAACAGCACGAGAAAAAAATACTGAAGGGACATTGTGTCTAGCATTTCTTGCGCAGGTTGTGCTAATTCTTT
>JAJFMB010000004.1 GCA_021772355.1 Chlamydiota bacterium
CTTTCATATGAACTTTAGGATCGATAACATCATCCAACTCAAGAGCTTTCCACATCGTCAAGAATTTCACTTCATTCGCAGCACTCTCCTTGACACCATTCAAATCGCTTACCATTTTTGCATTCGCAGGATGAACGATTGAGGAGAAAAAACGGGTAATACTACCTAGAATATGATTATGGCCCTTAGAAAGATCATGAATCTTCCCATCAAGCGTATGAATCAAATCCAGATCTCTTTCGATCTGACGGGTGATATGTGTACTTATTGTTGACATGATAGTTATTACCTCTTAATTAAACTTTTACCCACGCATTACCCGTCGCATACTCTTTGACGATTTTATACTTTGCACGCGAAAGGTTTGGTATCGGAAGCGGGATTCCGAATAAACTTGTATGCCGATGTGTTTGCCAGCCGTATTCCAAGCAGTCTTTACCGTAGTAGCGATGGACAATTCCCTCCGCTGCCTGTCTGTTTACAGACATCACTTGCAGCTGCTTTCCTTTTTTTTCCGATGGAAAATCTTCAGGAATTTTCGGACCAAAATTATAGCTAACTAGCTTGTCATCATCAGTATCGCCTTTGATAAAATAGTAGCTCGAAAACTGATTACGCATAAAATTATTTTTATAACGGACGCTACCGTCTTTAAATTCTCTAAAAACAAAGAGATCCATAAAGGCTTTTTTTCCGTTTGCACTTCCGTAGCGCTCACTCATGACTTCATCGGTAAATGATAGATTGTATACGTGCGGATGACCTTCACTCGCTCTATCTTGTAACAAAATACCTTGCGCTTCCAGATCTGCTCTCATCCCTTCAATTTTACTCTCATGCACTTCCATGACTCCCGCATCAAAGTCATCATCCCATTGAATCATACCCTCCACACGAAGAGCCCCTAAAAGAGATCCAGCTTCCGCAAAATAGGGAACCCCATGCTTTTGAGACACATCATGAAAAATAGTGACTAAAGAGTAGATTTGATCGACATGCTCCTTAGACGCCAGATTAAGACCAAGTGCGGGATTAGTGCTGTCTAATTCTCCGATTTTAACCGGAACAAGCATCCCAAACCCCTTAACCATCGCCCCGACTAAAGTGATCGGAGATACCAAAATCCCCATGGCAATGGCTGCTATTTTTTTCACTGCAGCTAAGACTTTATTATCGCCTTTTTTGAACGCATCTCCAAAATAATTTAGAGCGAAAGCTCCCGGCATTAATATGATCGAGCCGATGCCTACTAAACTGTTTTCTCGATAACCATACTCAGCCGTGATGCTTGTGCCGTTAATAAAATCATACACCTTATCCCAGGTAGATTTAACGTAGTTTGTCAACCGCTCTCTTTTTGCCGCAACATCATCTTCGAAAGCCTGCATGCCTTCATTAACATTATGTTGAAAAGCATCTCTTCTACATTTCATTCCTTCTAACACTTCACTCCCCCTACTATATTGAACTGTGGTTTATTTGGTTGATACTGAAACACTCTTGTAGAACCCTGCTTTTTTTGCCATGTGACAATTTCAGGATTGAAGAAGCCTCTATTTTCGTCATCTTTTAGACCACCCCATGTCTCTTGTGTGTAGAAAGACCAAAAACGGCTCCATATAGGATGCACAACTGGAGGTTCCTTCGTTTGATCCACAAGATCCGAGACTTTGTTCGCCCCTAAAGAGCGGCAAATCTTTTGAATGATCCAATTGCCGAAAGTGTGATTCATTTCGATGCCAAATCTGCTGTTAAGTTTTGCAAGCATTGGGCTATCCGGTAGCATATTCCAAAAGATGGACCGTATGATTGTTCTTGTCTCTAACTCTACTCCAACTCGATTCAACACAAATTGAGCAAAAGCTGTACAATTCATCCTGCCAAAATTAAAGGTCATCACATCAGACTTTGATAACAGGTCCAACTCGTTAATAATCGTTTCGAAATCTTCGGGTTTGATCGGAATGGTAGTGACATACTTATTATGGAAAGGGCGCAACTCCTCATAATCAACTTTGGAGATGCCGGCCGGAATCGTGTGTAAAAACTGTTTAGGATGACCAAAGAGCTCGCTTCTAATAAATAAGCTTTCTAGTCCGGTAGAGTAGACAGTGCCATCAGCTTTGACAAATCGCACAGCAGCATGGCCGGGAACCTGACTTGCTAAATTCTTAAATAGTCCGGTTTCAGGCACCACGCCGTGATCTGCGGTAAGCACTTGAATAAAACAGGATTCCTTCGTTACCGGACGCTTCTCCGCATCAAATTCAGCACCAATAGCAGCTAACTCTTTCATTTCATCACTGCTCAAACGATACGAAGGGATTTCCTTATCAAATTTCCAGTCAACCTGCTGCAACCCTTTTCCAAAAGTGTAGTTCCACTCACGATCCTCCTTGTCTCTTAGCAGACCAAATTTATCAAAGATAAACCCATGCTCATTTAAAAGGTCATCGACTCTTGTGAAGACTCCATTGCACAGAATTTTTGGCTGATGGTCAGCGTCATACTGGATTTCATGTCCATTTCCAAATGCGGAAATCGCAAAGAGGATCTTTGATTGTTTGATAAACTTAACAGAATTTGGGTACTCTTTTAATGACTCTGGAACCCCTCCAAAATTTTCCCACACCTTTCGATCGCCATTTTCCGCATACAAAATCTCTTTAGCGATATTTTGCGCTTCCGGTGATAGATCTTGAAGGTCGCTTGCGACTTTAAACCTCTGCTCTTTATTGAAATACTGCTGAGCACTCAATAAAAGCAAAGGAAGAGAGGCAAGCAGTGGTAGTACAAGAGTAAAGTAGGAGGCCACTTTTAACGCAGAAATCATAAAGCTGGATGTTCTTTTTATCAAAATAGCTTCGTTAGCATCATTCAAAACACAAACTTTTTCTTTAACACCTAAATGAAAATAGTT
>JAJFMB010000031.1 GCA_021772355.1 Chlamydiota bacterium
GTTTTTTTGTGTATGAAGGAACAAGTTCCGTCGATATCGTTAATCGCTTTTTTATGACCGGTTTGGCTGTTTCTTACTGTCTGATGGCATTTTTCTTATTTCCACATGTAGAGTCATCCAACATTATGCGTGCTGAGTGGGAATATCTTCCCATGGCTATCGCAGTTGTGTCGACATCCTTTGGCTTTCAAATTATTATCCCTACTCTCAGCAACTACTTACATCGAGATGTAAGGAAGCTTTGCCTCGTAATACTTATAGGGAGCTGCACGGCCTTGCTCGTTTACATAATTTGGGAATTTCTTACGTTGGGAATCATTCCTATTGAGGGAGAATTCGGGATAGCCGCGGGTTATGCGCGCGGTGATAATGGTGCACGACTGCTGTCAGGAGTGCTCAATAAACCTTTGGTCTCAATGATTGCGAGAGGATTTTCTTTTTGTGCCCTTATAACTTCGCTTTTGGGTGTTTCCATTAGCTTACTTGATTTTTTGGCAGATGGTTTGAAAATTAAAAGAAACCCCTTAGGGCGTTTCATTCTTTTTATGCTAACATTCATCCCCCCTGCATTCATAGTGATGACAGATCCTCGTGCTTTTTTAAGCGCATTGGATTACGCCGGGGCTTTTGGTGTTGTCATCTTGCTTGGTTTAATCCCTTGTCTGATGGTGTATGCCGGGCGTTATTATCACGGTTATGAGGGGGAATTTCGTACACCCGGTGGAAAACCTGCCTTGCTTGCCGCGATCGGTTTCTCTATACTGATTATCGCTTTTGAGTTTGCCGTCAAGGTAGGCTGGATTACTCCACTTATTAAAGGAACATCATGAATAAAAAACGTTTATTAACGGGTGATCGTCCGACCGGTTCGATGCATCTTGGTCATTATGTGGGCTCTATAAAAAATCGCGTTGCATTGCAAGAGAAGTATGACTGCTATTTTATCATAGCAGATTTGCATATGCTGACGACGCGACCCCAAAAAGAACATATTATGGCAATGCGGGGCAACATGACAAATATGGTGCTTGATTATCTCGCTTGCGGTATTGATCCGGAAAAATCGACAATATATTTGCAGTCTGCAGTGCCTGCTGTTTATGAGATGAATCTTCTATTTGAGATGTTTGTGGCGCTGAATCGTTTAACCGGACTCCCAAGTATTAAAGAAATGGCACGCAATGCTCATATAGATGAAGAGAGTATCCCTTTTGGTTTGATCGGCTATCCGGTTTTACAATCAGCAGATATATTAATGCCAAAAGGGGAAGTTGTTCCGGTTGGTAAAGATAATGAAGCGCACGTTGAACTGTGTCGCGATATCGCTCGGCGATTTAACAACTACTACGGCGAAGTCTTTCCTATGCCGGAAGTGCTGCTTAGCGAAACGCCGACGCTTATTGGAACTGATGGTAAGGGTAAAATGAGCAAGTCTGCTGATAACGCAATCTTTCTTTCTGATGATGCTAAAACTGTTGAAAAGAAAGTAAAATCGATGTTTACCGATCCTAATCGCATTAGTGCTGATGTCCCGGGCACTGTAGAGGGCAATCCCGTCTTTATCTATCACGATATTTTCAATCCTGATCAGGCAGAGATAGAAGATCTTAAAGAGCGCTACCGTAAGGGAACTGTTGGCGATGTTGAAGTGAAGCAAAAGCTTACAATGGCTTTAAACGCCTTTCTTGATCCCATCCGGGAAAAACGTAAACACTTTGAACAGGAAAAGGGGCTGGTCGAACAGATCATCTATGAAGGAACTCAGAAAATGATCGAGGTCTCCAATGAAACACTCAAAGAGATGCAAAGTGCGATGGGACTCAAAGGGTGCTGGAACAAAATCTCTCGTGTGGCTCGCTCTCGCAAAGCAGAAAATAAGTAATGGATCTCCCGACAATTGCCGATGGTGAAGATAAGAGCTCACCTTATAAAAATCGTATTAGAAAGAATTACCGCCATTTACGCAAGTGGGCCAAAAGAACCGATACTAACTGCTTCCGCATCTACGATCGGGACATTAAAGAGCACCCTCTCACCATCGATTTATATGGCAGTTATTTCTATGTGCAGTACTTCACCTCTGACAGACAGTTGGATGAGATCCCCGAAGATATCATTAAAGAAACAGAAGAAGCCCTAACTTCCATTTTCTCTGTGAATACAGATGCAATCGTTTGGAGAACGCGGATCAAGCGAAAAAAAACAGAGCAGTATGAAAAGGTCGATCACCAGAAGGATTTTTTCGTCGTACAAGAGTATGGAGTGAAGTTCTATGTGAATTTAGGTGACTATCTCGATACGGGACTTTTCCTTGATCATCGGGAAACAAGGCAGCTTGTGGCAGCTCATACGAAAGATAAGAGGGTTTTGAATTTATTTGCTTATACCTGCTCATTTAGTGTGCATGCCGCCCTTGCAGGTGCTTCTTTTACGAAAAGTGTTGATCTTTCCAATACGTATACAGATTGGGGAAGAGAAAATTTTTTACTCAACGCACTTTCTCTCAAAGATAATGAAATCGTACGCGCTGACTGTTTAAAATTTTTAGATCAGGAGAGGGGGAGCTACGATCTTATCATCATCGATCCTCCGACGATATCGCGCTCTAAGAAAATGGATCAGATGTTTGATGTGCAACTTGATTACATTTTTCTAATAGAGAGAGCTTTAAAACTTCTTACATCAGATGGGGTGATCTTCTTTAGCACCAACTCCCGCAAATTTGCCTTTGATGACACCCTTTTCAACGCTACCGAAATTACCAAGAAGACAATTCCTCAAGATTTCCACAATCAAAAGATTCACCGTTGCTGGGAAATTCGAAAAGGATGAGGCTATTTCACTTGGACGACACTCCATCCCTTTTGTTGGAGTAAAGTGACAACTCCTGGTGTGAAACTCATATCCGGTAAGTGGCCTATTCCCAAGGTAATGAAGGGAGTTTTCTCAGGATTCCTATTGAGATACCGATCAATTTCTTCTGCTTGTACTATATTCCGATCAGCGACTATAATTTTATTTCTTACTTCGAATCTCTCAGGTTTAACTCTATAAAGAGAATTGCTTTCATTCAAATATGCTTCCATTCCTTCCAAAGTTCCCTGTGTACAATTATTGACACTTTTCAAAGCAAAATTTAATTGTTCGTCAAAAGTGGGAGGCGTAGCATCGGGGATTAAATCGCTGATATCATTAAAAAACTCTGTTTGTTCTAAAACGAGTGTTTCTTTTTTTTCTTGTTGTGCTTTGCGGAAGAGAGCTAAGTCTAAGCAACCAAGCTTTGGATATTTAGAACTTGGCAATGCTTTTAACTGTGTCCACAACCCTTCAAAGATCTGAGGGGGATCTTGTTCGGTTATAAGAGCATCCGATTTTGAAAATGCTTCTCGAATGGCGCTGCAGAGTTTGAGGTCTCGCGGTAAGCAGTGATTGGTTCCTAAAATCGTGGCACGGGTTCTTCCTGCTTGATCTTTTACTTCAAAAAAAGGGCCCTTTATTTCGTTGTTATTTCCCTGTAAAGCATTAACCATTATATTTCCTCGTAATCTCGTATTTTTAATATATTATATCATATTTGGTTTAAAGATCGGTTAAAGATACTTTGATTATTTAAATAAAATTACTGGATGAGCTATTCTTTATAGCGATGAATAAATTTCGATTAGAAACATCATATACTCCTAAAGGGGATCAGCCTAAGGCAATAGAGCAGCTATGCCGTGGGCTGGATGAGGGAGAGAAGGCGCAGGTGCTGCTCGGCATCACGGGTTCCGGTAAGACCTTTACCATGGCCAATGTGGTGGAGCGCGTGCAGCGCCCTACGTTGGTGATTGCCCACAATAAGACATTGGCAGCTCAACTGTATCAGGAGTTTAAAGCTTTTTTTCCGCACAACGCTGTAGAGTACTTCGTGTCTTTTTATGACTCCTACCAGCCGGAAGCGTAGATTGCGCGCACAGATACTTTTATTGCGAAAGATATGGCGAACAACGACCGCATTGACAAAAAGCGTCTAAGCGCGACCCGTTCGTT
>JAJFMB010000301.1 GCA_021772355.1 Chlamydiota bacterium
AGGTGGGGGCCGCGGCAAAGATCAAAAAATTCTCCTTGACGATAGCCGGTAAGTTCATCGTTTGGGTCAAAACTATTGATCAGTTCGCACTTGTATTCGTTGAGAGAAAATGCGTTAAGCGCCTCTTCTTTTGAAGAGAAACTTTCTCTTTTGGAAACATAGTTTTCCGCAACGATCGACTGCATCTCTTTTTCGATGCGGGAAAAATCGGTGTCGGAGATTTGTAGATTGGCAAAATCGTAGTAAAAACCGTTTTCAATCGGGGGGCCGATCGTTGGTTTTGCTTCGGGCCAAAGGCGTAGCACCGCCTGCGCTAATACGTGCGCTGATGTGTGCCAAAAAATATTTTTTCCTTCGGGGTCGTCGAAGTTTAGAAGAACAACCTCATCGCCATCTGTCAATGGCGTGCTCAAATCACGAGTGTTGCCGTTGACTACAGCGGCCAGGGCCTGGTGAGGACCTTTCAAATTAAGCTTATCAGCTAAGTCTTTAGCTGTGCTCCCCTCAGGGAGTTCCATTGTTGTTTGATCTTTAAGCGTGATTAGCATGATGTATGGGATGTCCTTCCTAAAAAAAAGCGGTTAACATAGACTAACATTATATCCGATGCATTCTTTATTGTACAAATCTAGGTGACGAAGACATCATTATGGCCGGTCTCTATTCAATTATCAAAGTCCCGCCTGAGGAAAAAACTTTTTATAACAAGACGTTTAGCTATGTTGCCAAGAGACGAAAAGCTGAGCGGTCTGATGATGATATTCTTGCTGTGGTTGCAGAGGAATATGATGCTCTTTCAAAGAGAGTTGACGCTACAAAAATTCAAGAGAGCTGTTCCATACGAAATGTATTACGTACGAGAGAGCTTGCAAAGTTACTCATCGACGAACAGGGAAATTTAAAGACAGATCTTCTTCCTAGAACCATTGAGGTTTTAGAAAAACATCTCTATTCGATAGGACCTGAGCGACAGTATGATGCGAAGCGGCAAGAGCAAATAATCCGCGTGGTGAAGATGCTACAAGAGGATAAAAAGCTTGTGCGTCTTTTGCATAGCGTGACAAGACCTCACCAGCACAAAATTGCTGATCAAATTATCCGCTACACTTTAAATTTACCTTCTCATGAAGGGATAACGGATGCACATGCGCGCCAAGCAGCGCTTGCAGCTTGGATGTGCTATTTACGTCAAAATGTCGGCTCTTGTTTTGCTACAGCTCCCGCTATCATTGTCCACAACGAACAACCGAAGCAATTTTTAGAAGATATTAGCGAAATTCTTTCTACGGGAAGACTTAAAAGGACATTTGGGGGTGTGGAGTATACTGTCCCGTTAAGCCCTAGCTGGGGAAATGGAGATTTAAAAAGGCCGATATTAATGGAAAATAACGGGAAACAAATTTCTCCGAAAGTTTGGCAGTCCCCGGCGCTTATTGCTGCACTAGAGGTAACAGAGCTTTTTGATGCTAAAGAATCTTTGCGCCATAAAGTGAAGAGGGCAAAAAAAATCATTACGGGTGTTTTGGATGCTCCAGCAAAAGAGCAACCCTTCTTCTTGATTAATTCAGAAAAAATACTGCAGCGGGTGCTAATGCAGCACTTTCAGATCACTCCTCAAGATTTAGAGGAATATGAAAGCCGGCCGCAAGAGGTTATTCAAACCGGGCTGCTGGTGCATGCCCATGAAGTTCCTAAAGGAAAAGGGTACGCGCACTATTATCTTCAATTGGATCACGCAAAAAATGTATTCAAGTCGCTGGAAGAGAATGCTTTGTTAAAGTCTTGGGAGTTTACGGTAGCTTCATTTGCTGAAACTAAAGCTGCCTTTACGCGTTGGAATTTGTATTCTAGCTTAGGGTTAAAGCCGGAAGAAAATGGGGGCATCGGAGCCACCCTTTACACAATTTTACAAGACAAATTACAACAGTACAACAGCCGTGTGCATGAGTTGCAACAAGAGTATGAGGCGCTCTACACACAGGTCAAGTATATGGAAGGGAGAATGCGACGTGCTTCCACAGAGCAGGAGCTTAAGTGGCTTAAAATTGAGTACCAGAGCAGAAGCAACGAATTCCATTCCGTTGAAGAAATGCGCGACGAAGCCAACCAAAAGGCAAAAAAAATTGCCAACCTTTACAACGTTTTGATGGACCACTACGATGTTCTATTTCCGCAGTACTTTCAAGAGGTGTACGATGCTGATATGCATGATGTGGAGAGCGGGCCTTATGATGATAGCCCGGCCGGATTTCGACTGATGTATAAGCACGGAAGAGCTAACACCTCTCTATGGACAATGATTCATAATCCAAATGAGTTTATTGAGGCGTTGATCTCTTTTTTTACGACAACAGAAACAGAAGTTGCTTCTCTTCCTGAGCTGGAGGGAATGCAGGATGTTCTTACAGAAATTATCACTGCTGTCGTGAATCACATTAGAACGAAAGAATTTTTAGAGACAGCCTTTCATCGCATGGCGCTTGCTCACAAGACTCGTCCGATAGAAAATCCCTTAGAACACTTGGATCAAATCAAAAAGAAACCGTGGGTGTACACATCCGGGGGTGTCATGAGCACGCTGGTGAGTTGTTACTTTAGGCGGGATCAAAAGCCGACCGATGTGGATCGGTGGGTAGAAAGTCCCACAGAGCTATTGATATTTTTGATCGATACAATTAAGCAAATTCCTCCTAAACTCAGTCAGGAGTTCTATAGGAGTTCAAGAGCGTCTCTTTTGATGCATTCGCCCACACACGCTTTTTTGCTTAAGCCTAAATTTCAACCTTTTATGGATGCTTGCCTCAATGAGGATTTTACGTACACTTGGGTTCGGGATCACATTATTTCAAAAATGCAGAATTTTGTTTTTCAGCTTAAGCTGAGCGAAGAGATGACAGATTTTTTGTTTGATCGTCTAAAAGAGCGTATCCCCGATGCTTTTCGTCATCACTTTTCTCGTCGAAACTTTCGGGATATGTACGGTGAAATTACGCCAAAAATATTTCGAGAGCAAGTGCTGGAATACGTGCAGCAAAACCGTCAATTGAGAGTTTTAGCTCAGTCATTTTTAGGGGAAGAGGAATTAGATCGCTTTCTTTATTCAATGCTCCCGCTGTTTCGCACGTCGGATTTGAAAAGACGTCTAACTGAAATTTTAGGGGAATTTAACCAGGAATTGGGAGGTCGCAAGGTGCAAATGGAGAAGGAGATTGAAAACATTTGTGATCATATTGGAGATCACCGCATTTTTAGTGCTGAAATGTTGCGTAATCTTTGCAAGTCTCTTTTGTGTTTTGTGTTAGATGATACGAGTTTCCCAGCAGATTACCATTGGTCTGTTAGTCAAGCTGCCCGAAAACATGGCTATACCATGCCAATGCCGATTATTTTTGCCGACACAAACTGGGTAAAGGATCATTTTGCCTTCCTTATTAATCCGGGAACTGAAGAGCTGGAGTTTTGGCGTGTGGACTATACGGGTACGAGGGGAGCGCCTATGACAAGTTGGAAAATGTGGGTGAATGGAAGCAGAAAGGACGCTACGTGGGGAGTGTATACCCACTCTTATGAGTACACGAGTTAGAGGAAAGGAAGATTAAAACATTGACGAAATCGACGTGAAGTTTTAAAAAAATATAAGAAACTTTGTTGAAAAGTGATTAACCAGGAGGAAACCTATGAATCGCTTCAAGTTTGCACTAGCAGTCATCGTAGCTGCCGGATTTGCACCTACTGTTGCCTACTCAGAAGAATTGGACGAAGAGAAAACTGAAATCGTCGAAGAGTACTCTTCTGTTCAAGAAGAGGGTGAAGATGAGTTAAAAGCTCTTATTGGAGCAATGAAATCAGACCGCTCTGCGAATCGCGACCGCGTTAAGCGCATTAAGCAGCTGATTCGTGACAAAGGTTGGCACAAAAACCGTGAAATGTCTCAAGATACTGAGGAAGAGCCTGAGTCAGAGGCAACCTAATCTATAGGCGGGCAAGTTCCCGCCTCTTTTGTTTCCCCTAATTTCAAAGTAGTCAACATCAAATCACCATTTGTAATACTGTTGACTTTTTCCGGTGCTAAAGCATAAATTTGTTTTCCAAACATTAATTCCAAAACCTACTCAGAGTCCTTTTAGAGTGGGGAATTATTATAACTTGTTATCATTTAGGGGAATACTATTTATGCGCAGTACTACCAAGACGCTTTTCGTTCTAATGACATGTGTCCTTTTCATCAACTCATCATCTATTTTTGCCGCGGCAACGCAGTGCTTTAACCATGAACAAGACACATCTCGTTATCAGCGTGAGTTAAACGAGAGAGATTTTGATGCTTTAAAGGACTATGTCAATACAAAACGTACGATCAATGTTGAAGAGAAGGCGCGTAATTTGACTTTTGCCGGAGATGTACGCACAGAGTGGCGTCATATGGTTGAGAGGATCGGGAGTAAAAACCTTCGGGGTAAGGGAGCGTTTACGAATCAATGCCTCCCCATTTCAAAGAACGATTTTGATATTATCTTTAATTTTCGTGTTGATTATGTTTGTGATCGCTCTTGGGGAGTGGCGCACGTGGAATATGATAATGTAGCCGGTGTTGATGATAACTGTAAGGCGTGTCAGTGCTGTAAGCGTTGCGATGACGGGGATGAACAGTGCGTAGGTTGCTCCAACTGCAGCAGCAGTGGTCGAGATAAGCTTTTTTGTGATTCTTGTGACTGCTGTACGGGAGACAAATGTCGTTTTCAGCCGAAGTGTGTACAAGACCCGCAGGGCTATCACGGCAGCGGCTATTGCAATATGCTTTGTTTAAGAAAGGCGTATTTTGGTTATAACCTGTGCTGTGATGGCAATACGCGTTTCGACATTGAGATTGGCCGCCGTAATCTTTACAACGTTTTTGATTCTCAAGTGCAGTTTTTGAGTCGTTTTGACGGAGTTTTATTGAGATACTGCAGTCGCTGCGAGTGCATTGCAGATTGGTACTTCAAACTTGGTGGGTTTCTCGTTGATGAGGTTGTGAACCAGTTCTCTTGGGTGGTAGAAGCCGGGATTTTGAATATTGGAAACTGCGGATTTGATCTTAAGTACTCATTTATCGATTGGCGCCGCAACGGATACAATCGCTGCTGTGTCGATAATCCTCGTGGATTTCAATTTCAAAATTCTCAAGTGACTCTCTATTACCACTTTGATCCGGAAATTATCTGCACACCGGCCTTTTTATATGCTGCGTTTCTCTATAATCACGATGCTAAGGGCTGGGTGGTGACAAAGAACAAGAAGCAAAATATCGCATGGTATGCCGGAACAACTGTTGGAGAGGTTATTGAGGAGGGTGACTGGGCAATTGATCTTCAATATCAGTATGTGCAGGCGCAGTCCATCCCTGATAACGATGTTTCAGGTATTGGTCGTGGTAACGTGCGGAATAATAGCTTCACACAATCAGATAACCTTGGTCGCGGCAACACCAACTATCAAGGTTTTCGTGTAGAAGCTCTTTATGCCCTCACCGATAATTTAACTATTGATTCAAGAATTGAGTACTCTACTGCGATTTGTGATGATATCGGCGGCCCGCATAAGTTCTCCGAATTTAAATTAGAAGGAATCTATGCTTTCTAAACGGGTAAAGATTCTATCTGTTCTCGGGATATTCGCCGGCTTTTACGAAAGCATACTTTTGATCTAATGAGACGCCCGATTCCCCAACACCATACACAACAGAGGCGGGGACGCGATATTTGTGATATAAGCGGTTGGTTGAGGGAGGAACTTTTTTACACTCTTCTTTAGTGATTGAGATAGGAATGATGGGATAGCTGGTTTCTGTCATAATCGATGAGAACAGAGGTGATCCTTTAAGTCTTTCAATTTGCGTGAAGACGTTTGGGTTATCCGAGAAGATGCAGACAGAAATTCCTTTTTTTAACGAGTATTGAATTGCTTTTAGGCAGTCTGGATTATTTTCTAGAGGATCAATCGAAGGAACTCTCACAACGCGTAGGAGGCGATATAAGCGCATTAAGAGCTTTGATGAGTGTTCCTGTTCATTATGAATAAAAAAGCGCATACGGCGCCTCTGTGTGCCTAATACGATCAATGTATCGTTCCATGCTGTATGAGTGCACACGTAGATGGCAGGAGTGGTAGGAATGTTATTCATGCCATAGCAAGTCAGCTGAAAGTGGAGGCGGGAAAGAATCATTCCGGTAAAGCGGGTGAAGTAGTCAAAAAACTGATAGGCGATCAGAGCTGTGGTAAACAGGGTAATGGTGCCGATAATCGTAAATCCTTTGGCTGCGCTTAGATGGAAAACTTCAGTATTGATGTAGAGAAGACCGGCGGCTAAGAGAACGCCAAAAAAGCTAATTACGTTTGTCGCGGCAATGACTTGTCCTCGATTTTCGTTAGGACTTGCTATCTGGATAAAAGCATCCATTGGAACTTCGTAGATTCCCCCAAACATACCGGCGCAGATCACAAGCGGAATTACGGCTGCAAGGTGTGAGGAATAAATATCCAAAAGAAAGCAGCAGATCATGACGGCGATGCCGGCAATCGGAACGAGACCGAGTTCGGCTGTTTTTCCGGAAATTTTTCCTGCGATGATGGATCCGCTTCCGATGCCAAGAGCTGTGATCAAAAAGAGGTAGCCTCCTTGCACATCAGATAAGCCGAGTGATTGTGTCGCAAAGGGGATGAGGTTTAGTTGCAAGTAGGAGCCAAGAAAAAGAAAGTAGGCAGAACCAAACATTGCGGCTAGAAGGGAGGGTTCTTTAGAAGAGAGTTTAAGTGTTGAGTAAATTTCTTTTACAAAAAGAATATTGAAGCGCTTGGAAGAGCCGGATGGGGGCGTGTATTCGATGCAGAAGCTTGTGATAACGCCGATTAGGGAAATCATAGTACCTAAGAGCGAGGCGATAATAAAGTCGCGATTTGTAATGTCTGTGATGAAAGAGGCAAGAAACGTTCCAAAAATGATCGCCAAGAAGGTAAAGGATGTCATTAACCCGTTGGCCTCTGAGATTTTTTCAGTTGAAACCAATTCCGGAATAATTCCATATTTTGAAGGACCAAAAATAGC
>JAJFMB010000302.1 GCA_021772355.1 Chlamydiota bacterium
TGTGCAAAAAAGAAGATGTTAAAGATGCTATGTTGGAAGTATACAACAATTATCAGTATTATTTAGCGTTAGTTTCAGAGGGGCCTGAATGGGTTAAACAATATAGATGGAGCAGTTTGAAAGGTAAGTACTTATCTCTTGTGAAACCAAAAGAAGTGATACTTGGTGGACAGGATTTAGTCACAGATGATTTTTTAATGACAACCTCTCAGGTATTATACACAAAGTATAAAAAGATATTAAGTGAATAATGTATTTTCAATTCCACTTTGTAAGTATGACTTGATATTGAGAAAATATAATTCTCCACCCTTTTTCAAGTAGGTATTGGATTACAAATTTTCCTTTGCCACCCCCAGGAAGATCGCAATCATCTATCATCACAATGCTCCTTTCATGAAGATAAGGATATGCTGCTTTTATTTCTTTGAGGTGATGCAATTGAGAAGGAAGCGGGTTGTCAAACTCATAATCGTAGCTATCTAAGTAAAGAAAATCTATGGATTGGTTAAAATTAGATAAGAATGCTATAGAATCGCTATGTATTAAATTGACAGAATCAATATAAGGCTCGATGCAGCGTTCAGCATTTTTTAAAGCAATTTCATTGATATCAATACTATAAAGAGTGGCTCCGTTGTAGTAGGACCATTCTGCAAAGATGATTGTCGAGCATCCATCGCTTAAACACCATTCTAAACCGCTTCGAGCTGTTCCAGTTTCAATGATAGTTTTAACATTATTTTCACTCATTAAACTTAGCGCTAATAAAAAAGAATCGTATCTATGATTGCTTTCAGGGATGCGGTTTTGTAAGTATGTTGTTAACGGATTTTCAGTTGAACTTAGATTGATTGTTTTGAGTAAAATTAAAAGAGATAATATAAATGTTTTATTTTTCATGGATGTTCTTTGGTGTGGTTTGTGGTGTCTTTGTTTTTTATCTGCTAAGAATAACTTGATAATTTGAAAAGATGACTTTCCAATTTCTTTTTTTGAGGTAGTTAATTACAAGCTTGCCCTTACCCCCTTTCGGTAGATTGCAGTCATCAATCATGATAATGCTTTTTTCGTGTAGCCAAGGATAAGCTGCTTTAATTTCCTTAAGATGATGTAATTGGGAAGGTCGTGGATTGTTGATATCGTAATCATAACTGTCTAGGTAGAGGAAATCTATGGGCTGATTAAAATTAGAAAGTAATTGGACAGAGTCGCTATGGATAAATTGCACATGATTTGAATATTGCTCTACGCAATTTTCTGCGACTTTAATAGCATCTTCATTGATATCTACACTGTAGACAACTGCATTATTGTCTGATGCCCAGTGTGCAAAAATTAAAGTAGAGCAACCGTTAGAAAGACATTCTTGTAAACCTCCTCGTGCGGTTCCTGTTTCAACAATAACCTTAGCATCCATACTACTCATTAGTTTTAAGGCTAATAAAAAAGAATTGTGTCTAAAGTTTTCCTCTGGGATACGATTTTGTAAGTATTCTGAGTAAGGTTGTTCATGCGCTGTCAAGTTGTTAGTGATGATTAATATTAGAATGATATATTTTTTTAAAAATTTCATAGGAACATCCATGTGTTGTTACTGACTGTTTTAAATAAAATGGTGTTAAAACGTTATTTTTTTAAAAATACGCAATTACCAAAGTATAAAATTCCATTACCGGGCCATATAGTTTCTCTCCCTTTTAAAGATACTTCTTCGTCAAAATCAATGGCAATTAGCTCATAACCATTTTCCGTCATCCATTTCTTTACATCTGAGTAGATAAATTGTCCTTCATACATTTCTACAAATCCAACTTCTATGTATATCACTTTTGCTGTTAATGCTTTTTCGCTGCATTGTAGCATGTTTAATTCGAATCCTTGCATATCGAGCCACATGAAGTCTAGAAAATCTACATTTTGTGAAAGTGCCCATGTGTCCAATTTATAAACTTGTGTTTCGACAACTTCTTTAAATTCGCTAGGATCAAATTCTAGATGATCTTTAGGCGGTAGTAGTGAGCTTGATCCCGAATTGTCTCCCCAGGGGTGAAATGAAACCCACATGTTCATTATTTCATCTCGATCCCCTAAAGCGACATTATAAACATAAATATTCGGATATTTTTTTGTGCGTTTAGACAAGGTATCAAATAGCACTGGAACTGGTTCAAAGGTATATATTGTACTATTAGGCCAGAACTTAACCATCAGTTCTGTATCAGTCCCATCAAATCCCCCAGCTTCTAAAATAATAGGGTTATTTGGTAAGTATTTAGAAACAAAAGACATTACATCCTTTGGATTGGGTGAAATTTGCTCAATCGAATAGGCATATGAATATAAGCATATGAACATAAGGAAGTATTTGCGAAGCATAGTACCTCAAGTTGAGTTAGTTCGGATTAAACTTTAAGGCATTGCAAATATATATGTCCATTTTTACAACGGGAAAAATTATAATACTTATTTTTTCAAAAAAAACACTAGTATATGTCAGGATGAATCAAGAAGTGTTTATGTTAAAATATATATTATGTTTGCTTTGTGAGAGATGATCTACTTGATGGGTTAAGTGAAGGAACA
>JAJFMB010000303.1 GCA_021772355.1 Chlamydiota bacterium
GGTCAGACAATCATCGCTGGTATGGGCGAACTTCACTTAGAAGTCTTGCATGACAGAATGAAAAGAGAATTTAACGTTGAAGCTAATGTTGGTAAGCCGCAAGTTTCCTACAAAGAAACTATTACCAAACCGGGTAAATGCCAAACTAAGTTTGTCAAACAGTCCGGTGGTCGCGGTCAATACGCCCACGTTGAATTGGAAATCGAGCCTAACGAAAAAGGTAAGGGTAACGAGGTTGTCAGCAAAATTGTCGGTGGTGTTATTCCTAAAGAATATATCCCGGCCGTTATTGCAGGTGTCAACGATGGCCTAGCAACAGGTGTCCTTGCAGGATACAACCTAGTTGATGTCAAAGTTGCAATCGTCTTCGGTTCTTACCACGAAGTTGACTCGAATGAAATGGCCTTTAAGATTTGTGGATCCATGGCAATTAAGGATGCTGCAAGAAGCTGTAAGCCAATCATTCTAGAACCGATCATGAAGGTAACCGTGACCTCGCCTGAGACTTCAATGGGTGATGTGATCGGAGATTTAAACCGTCGTCGCGGTCAAATCGTAGGACAAGAAACAAGTAAAGGTGCTGTCATCATCCATGCTGAGGTTCCTTTAAGTGAAATGTTCGGTTACTCAACTTCGTTGCGCTCCCTTTCATCCGGTCGCGCCACGTATGTGATGGAACCAAGCCATTTCGAGAAAATTCCAGCTAAATTACAAGAAGAAATTGTTAAAAAAGGATCCTAAAGGTTTATTTATGGCAAAACAAGAGACACAACCCAAGCGGCAAAGACCTAAGATCAGAATCCGCCTAAAAGGATTTGATCAACGCCTTCTTGACCGCTCCACAGTTGATATCGTGGAAACAGCAAAGCGCACAGGCGCCGGAGTTGCAGGACCAATTCCACTTCCGACACGTCGTGAAGTGTTTACAGTCCTCCGCTCTCCGCACGTCGACAAAAAGTCTCGCGAACAGTTTGAAATTCGCACACACAAGCGCCTTGTTGATATCCTTAATCCTACAGGTAAAACCATCGACGCTCTTAAGACGTTGACCTTGCCTGCCGGTGTTGATATCAAAATCAAAGCATAAAGTAAGTAGTATTCCCCTTTCTATCAGGAAGGGGAATATCTCTTTATTATGGTATCCGCTGCCTCTCAAGCAAAATCCCTAAATATACAGGAAGCTTTTTCTTCTGTCACTGAAAGCAATGGCGTTGACGATTTTTTGCATCATCCCTTTGTCATCACTAACGAAAGAGATCAAGAACAAACACTAGAGACATTAAGTACTATTCCTTCTATGGGAAACGTCATGCTCGGCACTTCTTGCTTCTTCAATCTCAATGCGTATGTCAAAAGAGTTCAAAAGCAAAATCAACCCTACTATCTCATCATCCTTGATCGTGGCTCTAGGGTAAAAAATTTCTGGAATAAAGTAGAAGAAGTCGTCACTACTAGCGAAAATCGCCACGATGCTACCGATAAAATCAAGGAGTTGATTCATCAAAATTGTGAACTCTATTTTAGCGGTTATCCGCCCGAAGGGACACCTGAATCAATTTCTCATTCCTATCAAGAGCGCCTTCAGAAAGAAATCGATAACGATATAAGCTGGCTCTCAACCGATCAATCCTTTGAGATTGTCAAAAGCATGATGGAAGAGAAACGTTTTCTATTCAAATGCGTGAATCTATTCAATGATAAACAAGTGCAAAACGTTCAGAACATTATGAAGGCTAATAACCTTGCAATCGATGTCTTATATCTTTCAAATGTTGAAAACTCAGTACGCGTACTAAACCGCCATAGCCAGTTTGCAAGATGTGTCCAAATTCTAAGAAATGATTCTAACTTATGGATGGTTCATGCCGTCAGACAAGCAAGTCAGGGAGCACAAAATTTCTGTCAAAATACTCTGTTGCTCAGTGATGTCATAGTTGGAGACGGAAACAGATCAAAGCTAGTAGCCAACTAATCCTCATCCTTTTTTCGCCATATTTTTGCATCGATAATGCTGCGAAAATGATCTTGAGAAGCATACTCTGAATGAACTAAATACTCTCCACCCTCTTGTAGCTTAAAAGTTTCGAAACCCTCTAAGCCACTTCCTCCACGAAATTCCCAAGCAATTCTACTCTCGTCAACGACACCTTTTCCGGTTACTTGTCCTAACATATCGTTCTCTAGCGTAATCAAAAAGTCATCCGAGGTGATATCGGTTAGAAGAAAGTGGTTAGTGACATGCTCGTTAGCTCCTTGCATTTCCACTGTTTGCTCACACGAAATGCTTTCATCTTCTAGTTCACGGACAATCCATTTCGTATAAAAGTGTAGTTTTTCTGTTGATGTGCTGAAAGAGACATTCCCTTCTCCAATCCAATTTCCCGGTGCAAAAATAAATTGATGTGCGTACATTAGAACATGAACCTCCGACTATAAATGCTTTGTAGTATACCGAGAGCTGTCATCGTCGACAAAACCGAGGAGCCTCCGTAACTGATCATCACCAGAGGAACGCCGGTTATCGGAAGAAAACCGCTCATCATACCAATATTAACAAGGATATGCATAGCGAGATATACTGTCACGCCAGCAGATAGCAAACGTCCAAAGTGATCTTTTGCGACCACCGAAACTTGGAAACTAAAATAAAGCAGAGCGTAAAATAACGCCAAAAGAATCACAATTCCCAAACAGCCAAATTCCTCACCAAAAGCGGGAAAGACAGAATCTGTATAAGATGCGGGCAACCAACCCCGTCGCGTAAATTCACTTTTTCGCCATCCTGTGCCCGTAAGCCCACCGATCGAAATTGCCGTGCATGCAGCCTTCTGGTGAGGGGTATGGGGGTCAAGTCGATCAAACTGGTACTCTTTTAAGAACTTAGTCGCGTACGGTCTTAAATCTTCGTGTTTCACGGCTCCCAAAAAAATAACAGCGACCCCAACAAGCATAATAGCTCCGAGGCATGACATGCACTTAATAACTGTGGGGTGCAAACGGCCAAAGTAAAACATCACAAGAGTAATGGGAAAAAGAACTAAAGCAGTTCCTAAATCAGGTTGCTTCAAAATCAATAGAAAGGGAATGCCTGCGATAAGACCGGCTTGAAAAGCAGTTTTCCACTGTCCTGCCTGCATTTGCTTTTTTTCAAGAAACCAGCTTAATGCGATCACAACAATTAATTTAGCATACTCAGAGGGTTGAAAACTCATCCGTAAAACGGGCAAACGATACCAGCGATTGACACCTTGTATCGGCTCCGTAAAAAACAAGCCGATCAAAAGCAGAAGCATCCCCCCATAAAGAATCCAGGTCCATTCGCGAAGCTTGTTGTAATCGAATGCCGCAAAGAACATAAACACAAAGCTACCGATCAAAAACCACTGGATTTGCTGCTTAGCGATAGGTGTAAGGAAAGGTTCCTCCCCCATCTCTATTGTCGTATCGACAGTATAAGCAGAAATGATCAGCAAGCTAATCAACATCATCCCCAGCAAAATGGGAACAACGCGAAAATCAATTCGGCTAATAGATTGATAATTCCACATACTGCTAAGATAGCAAATAAAACCAATTGTCGAACAGCATGGATATTATTCGTTATCACTTTGAAACCATAGGCTCCACAAATACATGGGCCAAACAAAACGCTCATCTTATGGAAAGAGGCAAAATCTCGCTAGTGACTGCTGATGAACAAACGGCAGGACGGGGACGCTTTAATCGCGTGTGGGTATCACCCAAGGGAGAGAACATCTACGCAACTTTCTGTTTCTATCTCCCCTTAAGGAGAGATGATATTGGCAATATCCCCCAACTCCTAGCGCTTTCTTGTGCCAAAACCCTTGAAAACAGCGGATTTCAACCTCAGCTGCGCTGGCCCAATGACATTTTACTCTCTGATAAGAAAGTCTCAGGTATTCTCTGTGAAACAACACCCTTTGATGATGATCTCCTAGTCATTGTCGGAATTGGGATCAATGTCAACATGTCCCTGACTTATCTAGAAGAAATTGATCGCCCCGCTACTTCCATGAGCGTCCACCATGGCCGAGATTTCAGCCCCTCTGACGTTTTGCAAGCCCTAGAACGCCACTTCATCTCCGACCTGACCCTTTTCCTTAAAGAGGGGTTTACTCCCTTCTTAGCCCTTTATCGTCAAAAAATGGCATTCCCTCACGACAAACTCCTCACCTTTCACGATAATCTTCATCTCTGGGAGGGGTACTTTCATTCTATTAACGATGATGGCTCCCTTAATCTGCGCCTTCCTAATAACGAAATTAAGACCTTCTTTGCCGGTGAGTTCGTTACCGGCAACATCCCTAATTAAAAAAATCCGATATAATAATATTTTAATAATTCTTTAATTATCTCTTAACACTACTTTGTTAATATTGCGATTTAATAAAGGAGATAAACTATGTCACTTAGCCCTATCCACTCTAGCTGCCCTAACCCACTTTGGTCGACGCTGATTTCAGATTATGCCGAAAAGAAAGCAAATCGTGAGGAAGTCGGTCTTTATAGCCATAATGGCCAATATTTGATAAGCCCTGTAAATCCCGGCAAACAGTTTAAAAAGCTAAAATTGGGTGATATCGTAGATCAAACAAAATCGCGCACTCTCTCCCTTACTCAAAGAGATATTGTCGTAAAAGCCCTCGAAAAGCTGATTGATGTTAAGCAGACCGAAGTAAAGAGTTATAGCCTCCGAGCCAAAAATCACATCAAAAAGGCAAACGAATTAAAAGAGCAAATGAAAATCACAGCAGATGAAGTAAGCGCTATCAGCAAAATCCAAAAGCATTTTAGAGTAAGACGTTTCAATAAAAACTTAGATCAGGCTATTCAGAAACGGCAACAAGAAAAAATGGCTAACCCAAAAAATTTCACTCCAATAACCAAATATACAATCACTCCTACCGATGAAAGAAGCGCC
>JAJFMB010000304.1 GCA_021772355.1 Chlamydiota bacterium
TGACGAAGAGATCCCTCCAAATCTTGGAGACATTATCATACTGATCAACGCAACAATTAAGCGCGTTATGACCACCTCGTTCTCCCATTTCCCCAGGAGATTGATCACAACAGCAAACACCATATTATCGACACAATTCCGCTTTACCCCTTTCACAAAAAAACGGTATTTTCGTCCCGGAATGTTTCACTCTAAAGATTTTACTTTATCTCTAGACTTTTTCCAAATTCGCGCCGCTGTCGATCCATCAAAGCGGGAAGAGTACCTTCACTGGCGTGATCAGTATCAAAATTTTAAGAAGCAAAAAGAGCATCACAAACCTCATCACTCTCCTCCAAGAAGACGTCGGAGGGTTCGTAAGTAGCATGGATTTGCCCCACACCGGACCCGATTTAAAAGAGGGGATGCTGCCGGCACTTTACTATTTTGCACTTTCAGGAGAAGACAGCCTCTTTCTCGACCCCTATAACCGCCCCGCCGCCTTACTTGCCGATAACCCCATCCGAGTATTTTCTGCGACCCTTCCAGGTCACGAAAAAGGACGCGATCCGAAACATGCTATGCAATTTTGGGTAGAAGAACTTCTTCACGACCGCAATATCATTGGCGAATTTGTTAACCGGATCCTAGGTCATATTGACCGTATGATCAAAGAAAAAATTGTCGATCCGGAACGAATCGCTGTCGCCGGACTTTCACGAGGCGGATTTATCGCAACCCATATCGCAGCCAGACACCCCCATATCCACCACGTATTAGGCTTCGCTCCCCTCATTTCGCTTGAATCGTTAAAAGAATTTCCCGATGATTGTCATCACCCCCTTATCCTCAACTTATCCTTAGAAAAACTTGTCAATATGCTAGTTGATAAACATATCCGCTTTTATATCGGAAATCGTGACGAAAGAGTCAAAACGACGGCATGCTTTTCATTTATTCACCATTTAGCAGATGTCGAATGGCACGCCGGCGTGCGCTCCCCCAAAGCAGAACTTATTGTTAGTCCCTCCATTGGACATAAAGGACACGGCACAAGTGAAGAATCTTTCTTGGATTGCGTTAATTGGCTGAAAAATGTTTTAATTCATTAATGAAGATCACTATAATAGATAAATATGAAATATTCAGTTGTCATTCCATTTAAGAACGAAGAAGAAAATATCGATGAGCTAATCGCCGAGCTTGAGCCTGTCATGACCTCGCTAAAAGAAGAGTGGGAGTTGATTTGCATCGATGACGTCTCCACCGACAAAACACTAGAGAAGCTTAGGCAACTGAGGAAAGTAAAATCTTTTCTAAATGTCATCTCTTTTGAGCACAATTATGGACAGTCCAGCGCCTTTGATGCAGGCTTTAAGGCAGCTCAAGGAGAGTACATCATCACCTTAGATGGGGATCGACAAAACGATCCGGGCGACATCCCTAAACTGATCTCCTACTGCCAAAATTACGATCTCGTATGCGGGCAACGGATCAAAAGGCAAGACTCCCCAATCAAAAAAATAACATCTTATTTTGCCAATCAGGTGCGCAGTCGTCTTTGTAAAGATGGCGTTCAAGACACCGGCTGTTCCCTCAAACTCTACCGCTCTCACTGCTTGCGCCAAATAAAAATGTTCCATGGTATGCACCGCTTTTTGCCGGCACTATTCCTGATTGAGGGCTTTCGCATTAAGGAAGTTCCCGTTCGCCACCGACAACGCATAAAAGGAACCACAAAGTATAATTTTTTAAATCGTTCATTTAACACCGTGGCAGATATGTTTGCCGTGCGCTGGATGCGTAAAAGACGACTACACTACAAGGTAAAAGAAAAATAGTATGATAGAACAGTGGCGCGAATTGTTATACCCTATTGGCTATCTCTCAGGAATAGCATTTGGAGTGCGTTTTTTTTGGCAGTGGATTGCTAGTGAAGTGCACAAGAAGAGCCACGTCCCGCGTATTTTTTGGCATATTTCCCTAACGGGAAACGTTCTCTTAATGGTTCACAGCTTTATTCAAATACAGTATCACGTATGCATCACACAAGCGTGCATCATGACAATTGCCTGGAGACATCTCAACCTTTTGCACGAGCAAGATAAACGGGTCAAATTTACCACTGTGTTACTACTCATGGCTGCACTCATTTTTACCATTACAGGTCTCTTTTGGGCGCAAAGCTTGCTTACAGAAAATTACTCTTGGTTTCAGACTCCCGCCTCGAAATGGACATTTTCTAATCAAGTGAGTGTTTCAACGGAATGGCACATGCTTGGATTTGTAGCACTGGGACTCTTCTCAATGCGTTATTGGGTGCAATGGCTAATTAATGAAAAACAGCAAGTCTCCACTCTAGGAGCCCCATTTTGGTGGTTAAGCCTGCTCGGAAACGTACTTTGCTTACTCTATTTCATCCGTATCGGCGATCCCGTTAACTATTTAGGACCCATCTGCGGCGTTGTCCCCTACATCCGCAACTTGATGCTCCTCAACAAAACAAAAACTGCAGTCTCTCCATGAAGCAAGACCCTCAAATTTTTATTTTCGCCGGCGAAAAAAGTGGTGATCTACATGGGTATCACCTCTGTCAATCCCTGCTTCAGCACCTTCCAGAGTGCCGTCTAAGTGGGGTTGTCGGACCGGAAATGCGCACTTTAAACATCAACACAATCATGCCGATGGAAGAGTTCGAGGTGATGGGATTTTCCGATGTTTTCCTCTCCTTTCGTAAAATTATCAACCAGTTTCGTTACATTCGCGACCGCATCTTAGCGACTAAGCCTGACGCCGTCATCTTTATTGACTATCCCGGCTTTAACATCCGCATGGCAAAAGCGTTGCGCAAACGGGGTTACAAAGGAAAACTTATCCAGTATATCGCCCCAACATTTTGGGCTTGGGGCCGCTCGCGCATCCGTCATATGGCCAATACACTCGACCTGCTACTTACCATTTACCCTTTCGAAAGCGACTTTTTCTCTGATAGCAAACTCTCAGTGAAATACGTTGGCAATCCCGTTCAAGAAAGCGTCCATACCCACCGCTACCACTCGGAATGGGCAGAAATTCTCGGAATCAGACCGAGTGAAAATCTGATCGCACTCTTCCCCGGCAGTCGCCGTTCCGAAGTGCGTCGCAATCTACCTATACAGCTACAAGCCGCCAGCCTCTTTCAGAAAAAACACCCCGACGCCTGCTTCGCTATCTCTTGCGCCCATACCGAAATTATGCCCATGATCCAGGAAATACTAGAAACCAACTCCCTACAACTTAATAAAGATCTCTTTTTCGTCCCAAAACGGTTTTCCTATGAGTTGATGCGCGACTGTCGCAGTGCCATTTCAAAATCCGGCACCGTCACCTTGGAACTGGCCCTTCACCAACGCCCCACCGTCGTTATGTACGAAGTCTCAAAACTCAACTACTTTATTGCCAAAAATCTTCTCCGCCTCAAACTTCCCCATTTCTGCATGGCTAATATCCTCTACGGAGGTACCGTATTCCCCGAGCTTATCAAAGGAGGCTGCCAACCCGATCGCCTCGCACAAGAACTTCTTCTCCTCAACGACAATCCCACCACCAGGCAAAAATGCATCAACGCCTGCCGTAAAATCGACTCAACCCTCCAAGGGTTCCAAACCAGTGACAAAGCAGCTCAGGCAATCATCCAGACACTCCAAGCATAGCACGGCATTGTTAACAATTATCTAAACGTAAATACTTTCTTTATACACCTCCTATCCAACTCAGATATAATTAGTTATAACTAGGATTATTAGAGGTTATTAATGGCGACATCTGCAAACTACGCGTTGGGCAGTGCTCCTCTCGAGGGATGTCAACTCCCTACATTAAGAAACGATAAAGGAAAAAACCCCGTACCTTCAAGCAGCTTTGAAGGAACAATTTCTGATTCACTTGACGTTTCAGCCGATTTAGTTGAGAGAACCTACAGTAAAGCACGACAGGTCTTAGGGACCGTCAGTGAAACAACCTTTTTTCAAGGAACCGGTGAGAACCTTCCCTTCATTGTAATCCCTCATAATAGGGCAGAAACAAAAGAGAATGATCCAGCCAATAGCATAAAAAAATTCGGTGATAGTCTTTTAAGACCAGTTGCAGATAAAGCATACTCTGCGCAGCCGCAAACAGGCAATATCCATCCCACCTTAATATTGATAGGAACCGAACTGGGCCAAGGGCGTTGTGCGACCGTCTACAAAGGTTATGATACCGATATTGGTGAGTGTGCAGTCAAAATATCCAAATGTGATGAGAAATGTTATAGAAGCCTTAGTAAAACGCTCGAGCACGAATACCGCATCTTGCGTCAGATTCATAAGAACGGCAAATTAGAAGGAATACAACTGGCACCCTACAAAATCGTAAAAATTGTTGATAATGAAGGTGTGAAAATAGTTGTTATTGAACCTGCTTATGATAGTGACTTGGACAACGCTAATCATCGCATCAAAGAGACTAATCAAACACGAGTAAAACAGTTGACAAGAGGGCTGTCAACCTTAGATGAATTAAGTATTTTTCATGGAGATATTAAAGAAGAGAATATTTTCGTAAAAAAAGGGCGCTGTGATCTTGCTGATTTTGGTGATGTAAGAAGTTATGCAAAAGTGAAAGAGAGCTACGATCAGTTTTTCCCCCTTAAAAAAGAAGATCCTAAACGATCTGAAAAAGCGAGTACCATTTTTGGTATTCACTCAGCCCGATATGTCGCCTTAGATGATAAAATAGCGTTCTTTAGTTCATTAGAAAAGGGTGGAGATTGGTCAACATGTGAGCAAATCCTAAGAAAAAGGGATATCTACGCTCTTGGTATGACTCTTCTTAATACCTATTGCGACAACTATGACCTTTGTCCCGATTTTCTCAGCCTATTCAGGGATAAGGGATGTATACCTAGAAAACTACATCCGTTATTACAATCTAAAGGGTTTACAGAACAACAAATCCTAATGATCGAGCGTATGATCAATAAAGACTATACTAAACGTCCAACTGCCAAAGAAGTCGCAGCAGTTTTCTAGCCATAGCCTGAGTCACGTGTAAATCCAAATCATAAACTATTAATAAGTTCTTTAATTAAAATTAATAATTTTAAAATACAATGACGCTTACTAATTAAACAAGAGGGTAATTATATGAGCGTACATGCTACAACAAGTTCTAATAATGTCAATAATGCACAAATTGAATGTCAAACTCAGTCGGCTACTTCACAGCACGATGTTGGAGTTAGACCTGTTCCCGTAGGAGAGAGCGAAAAGCCTACAGTAGAAAGCAAAGTGACAAAACTAAATGAGGCCGTTAAAGAAAACACAAAATTAACTAAAAAAGAAAAAAAACAGAGAATCATTG
>JAJFMB010000305.1 GCA_021772355.1 Chlamydiota bacterium
AACGTACACTTCACCATGTTGAAAGGGATTCATGGTACCCGGATCGACATTAAGATAGGGATCAAGCTTGAGCATGGCAATTTTAAGCCCCATTTTCTCAAGTAACAGTCCTACGGAGGCTGCTGATAATCCTTTACCCAAGGAGGAACAGACTCCACCCGTAACAAAGATATATTTTATTGACATATGCGCTCTCTGACCTTTTTTAAATCTTCCGGCGTATCCACACCGATACTTTGGCTTTCCACAATTGCCGTCTTGATCCTAAAGCCATTTTCTAGAACTTTAAGCTGCTCAAGTTCTTCAGCGCATTGCAGAGATGTTGGTTTCATTTCTTTGTAGTGTAATATAAAGTCTCTTCGGTAGGCATACACTCCCAAATGCTTATAATACGTATTCCTTGAATCATACCCCTTTCCAAATGGAATCAAAGCTCGGCTAAAATAGAGGGCGTGATGATGGCGATCGATAACACACTTCACAACATGAGGATCTTCTGCTTCTTCTTGACTTGTGATCTTCACAATAGCAGTAGACATCACCGATTCTGAATCTGCAATCAGCTTTTCCACAATAGAGGTGATCACTTCAGGTTCTAAACAGGGTTCATCTCCCTGAATGTTAACGATAATATCCGCTTCTAAAAGCTTTTCCTCTTTTTTCAGGGCCTCAGCAATTCTTTCAGTTCCGTTAAGGCACTCTTTCGAGGTCATGATCACCTTGCCACCAAGAGCGGCGATGCAGTCGTAAATCCTTTGGTCGTCTGTTACAACGAAAACTTCATCAAGACGCTCGCAGCGAAGCGCATTTTCATACGTCATTTGAATTAAAGTTTTATCTTCAACTTTAGCAAGTGCTTTTCCGGGGAAGCGGCTGCTATCAAAACGAGCGGGGATCACTCCGATAATCTGTGGTGATGTATGCTTATTCATAGCCAATTACTTTAAAATTACTGGGCAATCATAACCGATAAATCGCTAAATTCCAACAAAGAATTCGCAATTATAGATAATTCAACCGTTCCGCAACCTGAAAATTGGAACGAAAACAATTCATTTTTAAATACATATGCTCATTTGTGAGCAGTACAACTGTTTATTTCAGGCAATAAGGGTCGAAACGCGAGGTATTTATAGCTGATAAATCTTGTCTCTATTATAAAAATTTACTATACAAATGGTAAATGTAGGAATGAATTGATATGTCGCGGATTATTTTTCTTGTCTTAGTTTTTGCACTGGTGATCTTTTCCTACTTTATGGTTAGGGGATACAAGGACACATACAAGATTCTTCCCGCAAACTTACCTAATGAATTGGAAGTGCCGGAATTTGCTGGTTGGCGTGAATTTACACCTCCTACGAAGCGATTCAGTGTGCTCCTTCCCGTTCTTCCCCAGCATGCCACCGAAGTAGTGAAAGATCCGGTATCGCAACAAGACCGCACGTATAACATGTATGTTTCAGAAAAGCTCAACGGCACAATCTTTATGATTAGCCTGATTGATTTTTCAAAACCATTTAATCCCGACCAAATGGACACTGCTTTAACAAACATGATGAACGATCTTGTGAAAACAAATCCCAATAACAAGCTGAAGTATAGCGAATTTGCCACTTTCAAAGATCAAAGAGCACTTAAATTTGTCATTGAAAACAATAAAATCATCATCGAAGGCACGACTTTTATCTTAGGCAATACGCTCTTTGTTTTGACGAGAATATCCCAAGTTGCCCAAGAAAATGATGAGGAATATCAGTTTTTCTTAAACTCTTTTCATCTCCTAAACGCTAAAACAGAACAAGAGACAAAATGAAGAATACCTTAGTAACTTTGCTGATCCTTGCCTTGTGTCACTCGCTCGGTGCCATTGATCAAAAGCCGGAACAACCCCTCGACCTTTCTCAAGAACGAGCAAATGGAACTATCTTTACTCAACCCGGCATCATCGGCTATCGCAACGGACAATGGGTAGGAACCGACCACCTCTTTAATCTCACAAATCAAATTGGAGTCTCTGTTGAAGTGGTCACCCCCCCCAATGTCACCTTAACTATCTCCAAAGATGAGATCATCGAAGAGACGATGAAAATCCTCTCTCAAGGTGGTTTAGCTCCTCACCGCATCACTGGCGGCGCAAGCTCTCCTTTACCTTTCTTTCACTTTCTTATCATGGTCTTTCCTTTACAAAACGGTTATCTCGGCAGTGTGAGTGGCCGGTTATTCGAAGCTGTCGATGTTGATCGTATCAAACTCGCTCAAGGCATCATTTGGCAAGCCATAACCTGGGAAAAACAGACGTTAATCATTTCCTCAAAAGAGGAATTCGCGCTGCAGCTTAAAAAATACGTCGACGAAATCACACAAGCCTTTGTTGACCGCTACAAACACTTTGAGGGGATGGGCGGCCAAAATAAGTAGTTCAAAAAGGCCTTATTGCATAAATATTGCCTGGATCTTTGCACAAAAATAACTCATATTTAAATGCTTGCGTTCTTGCAAATAGCACTTTGGCTATATACTGCGAACGACAATCATTCAAATCTAAGTGTTTTTGCATCAAATCTCCTGGGCAATATTTATGCAACAAGGCCTTTCAAAAATACTTAGCCTTTCTCTATAATTCCAAGTTTTCACATCGTTTTTTAAGTTATTAAAGAAAAAGGTTTGCTATGTCTTCTACTACAGTTGGAGCACTTCCTAATTATGTTAAAGGGGATCGCACCCACTCAAATGAAGAATTTGACGAAAAAGTCTATTCTGACAGCAATGCCAATTTTGAAACATGTACTCTACATAATGGAGTTCTTGCGCACAAAAATATCTCGCTCAGGAAACAATCGAAAGTTGAAGGAGCAACAAATTCTGTACAAGGGGCTGTTGAAGCCTTTCATAGTACACTTGGAGATATCCAAGCACACGCAGGGATTCAAGTTGAGAATTGCACACTAACAGATGCAATTGTCACAGAAGGAGGACTTAAAGGAGTTTCTAGCAAAATAAACTCAATTTGGTCGAAGAGCTTAGTCAATCTTCTAGAGTGTTCTGCACGTCTTGTTAAAGTGCTCATGAGTGGATGTGAAGCAAAACAAAGTACGGTGGAGCAAGTTGAAATTTTTGGGGATGCAACCTTCGAAAATTGCTCTATTCAAAATGTCAAATCTACTAATGGGGAAATTACCTGGAAAAATGATCTCGCTCTTAGATCTCAATTTACCTGCCAAACAGTTGAAGCCTCTAAACTAAATTTAGTGAACATAGCTGCTCGCAGTGTTACGAGTCTAGGTGGAGAGTGTCTAGCATCAGGCTGTATTTTTGATACCGTTGAAGCTCAGTTAAATGCTGAAATAAGTGAAACTTTCGCAGAAAGGGTGACCTCAGTTAGTGGAAGTGTAAAAGCGTACTTTTCCGACATCGAACGCGCACAAAAATACGCGCATTTAGAAGCCCACAAAGAAGTGAAATTAAATAGTGTCAAAGCAGACTTTGTTAAAAGCAGAACTGATGCGATTACTGCCTTAAAATGCGTGTTAGGCCGAGTAGAATCCCATCAAAATGCAACAATTGTGAACTCTACGGTAAAGGGATCAATAAAACTCCATGTATTTCCGAATCAGCCTGTAAATTTGATATTAACTAACAGCGTGATAGAGGGCGATATTATCATTAGCTCAAAAACTGCACCATCAGAGAAGATGATAGAGATTGATTCTTCAAGTGTTAATACCAAAGATAAAGCTGAAGAATCACAACCCTATTTTGATTTAGCAGATCTAAAAAAGAAAGTTCGTAATCATCATAGCAGCTCTACTTCGTTATATGTGGAAAAGGGAATCTATGACGGAATCGTCTATAACTAT
>JAJFMB010000306.1 GCA_021772355.1 Chlamydiota bacterium
GAATTCCAATCCGAAAAAATTGTCAAAGTCATTAAACTCCTGTGTAAGACTCTCTATCTTTAACACACAAAAAATTAGTACGAGCTGCACATCCGGGGGTTGGATAAACTTAGCGTCTTGTAAACTTTTGATCTTGGATAAAATACGCTCTACCACAACTCTAACGTCATCAAAGAGAAAAGAAGGAGTTTTTCTATCAGAATCACTAGGTTGAATGCCGAGGACTGATTGCGCAAGAGCTGCCCGACAAAGATAATCCATTTTCGGATGTCTAGGGACACTCTCGGGATAGCATTTTCTAAGATGCTGGTAAACCGCAAAGTGAAGCAGTTCTTTAAAAGGAAATTCCTCACTATTGAGAACCAAATCGTAATTTTGTGGACTAATGACCCTCTGTTGTAGAGAGGCCTCGAGATCATCTAAAGTACCATTATAGGTTTTCTCTTGTGGTTGTCTTGATTGTACTCTTGAACGCAAAGTTTCCGGTTGAGCACTTAATAGAATTTTTGTCGTTTTGTAGGGAAGATTCACCATTGTTTCTACCCGGTCCAAACGATCTTGGTGTGCATTGGCATCAATTGCCAGAAGCAATCCTTTTTTCATTCCCTCTTCCAAAGCCCGCCACTCAATCTGCGAAGTCTTTTCAGAAAGTTCACTTCCTTGGTACCCCTTCTGCATCAGGTCAAAGCGAATCCGATCAGTGCGGATCACACAAAGACCGAGCTGCTGCTCCAAGTGGTTAAGCAGCGCAGTTTTCCCTGAACCTTGAAATCCTCCAACTAAAAGCAGTGGCACTTGGCTGCCGTTCCAAGGCTGGCGGTCTGTCCAAGTGCTAACAATTTCTGTCACCATGCTCTCAGCGATATCTTCCGTAGGTGAAACAGGCGGAGTGGAGTTTACTGCTTGCGTTTCCATCTTATTTCCATTGTCTTTGATCATTTATCGTATTGTACAGAGACTCGCCAACATAGGCTGAATAGCCGACATCGCGTAGCCAGGCGGACATCGCATAGTTCCAACGGGCTCTATCGCTGTGGGTGTAAAAGATATCCATCGGCATAGAAAAGGCGATCCCTTTGTCATAGTACTGGTGACCGTTAATCCGATCATTGCCATTTGTCCAGGTGTACCACACAGTAATGCGCATTCCACTTGGAAAATAACGGGAAAGCTCAAAGCGGCCACCCCAGTCGTTTGCTAAAAATTTTCCCGCTTTCACCCGAAAGTCTAAGTTGAAATCAATGACATCGTAGTAAAGGGAAGCCAACACTTGCGAGCCGGTAAAGGGAACATACTGTTTTTGAAAGCCGTCGAGTTTGCGTATTGTGTTGAAAAATCCTAAACCCGTCATCGTTCTGCGCTTAAGAATCGCTCCCTCCAGACCAACTGCCCAATTGTGTTCATTAACGGGATAGTACAGAACCTCTCCTGCTACACCGCCATACATCTGTGTAAAATACCCCACAGAGAGCCTCGAGAAGACGCCGCATCCCATATTCCAACTGCGTTGTAAATAGAGTTGATCAAAAGTGAGTCCTCTTTGTTTATAGTAATCAATCACTTGTGTGTGCACATTAATAAGCTGTGAGGGGTTCAACCGATCGACAGAACTCACGCCATTCATGTCTGTGAAAAGAATCAAACCTAAATTACAAATATAGTAGATGTTTCCCCACAAGAAACCGTCAATCACACCATTCAATCCAACAGCATACTTAAACTTTCCCGTTGAGCTTCCAAACACCGTACGAGTTTTGGGAAGCAGCTCAAAATTTGCCCATTCGCGCCGTTTAAGATAGATCAACTTCGTGGCCCCATCATCGCAACACCCCACATTGCGCATGGGGGTTAACGCATCAAGTTCAGGATTTCCCATCCACTCAAGGCTAAAAGAACGAATGTATGTCATCGGAAAGATGTATTCTTGAATAGGAAACCCTTCAGATTCTCGCACAATCACCACTTTGGAAACATCGGCAGGGGTTAAGTAAGCTAAAAGATTACTTAGACGCGCCCGCACCTCACTTTCCAAGCGGTACTTCTCATTATAAACCACCATGCGTAGTATTTTATTGGCGCACTGATCATAACCGGAGCTGACTTCCAAGAGCTCAAAACCTTGCTCTTTCATGGCATACGTAAAATCCTGCACCATTACGCTTTCAGGACGAGTTGGCCCCACCCTTTCTTGGTTGATCGGAGCGCGGTAGGGCAAACAGTCATCATATTTAGGAAGGAAACCTTTCGTATATCCAAAATTGTAGTAGGTCGATATCGAAGCCGCAACTTCTTCACCACGTACATAACCGACAGACAGATCCACACGGTCCATCAGGCGATATTTTGCTCCAATATTAAATTTCGTCTTTTGATTGCGCCCATCAGGGTGCAACTCAATATGCTTATTCTTATATGGTGTGGCATCGTACTCTCCCACTAAGCTTAAAGGCTGTAGATAGCGCAATCGACTTTTCAAAAAGGGCATCCAATTCACACCGCCGAACCACCCGTCAATGCGATCGCCCCCATAACCCAGACTCCACTCCAAATTGTAATCAAGATGAACCTTTGTCAAGACGACATACTCTGCAGTAAACGCTTTAGTGCCCATAAAATCTTCCACACCAAAAGCAAACCCGGGGAGACGGTAATCACTATCTTCCGGTCGCAGGAGGGCAATTTTGATATTAGCACCTTTATCCGAACGATCACCAAATCCGGAGCAGGACAAGACAGGATCTTCCATGCCAATAAAAACGCGATAATTCCCAGACATTTCCAAACGATCGGTGAGCTGAACGCGCAAATTGTATAGATTATAGGGAGGAACATGCGCAAAACCAAAGCCCACCTCACCTTGACAACCCATACGAGCAGAAGGCATATTTAAGTAGCCACCATAGAGGAGATGATTATACGTAACAGGATAACGCTGAGCTAAATAACAATCCCAAAAACCGACGATCATTAAGTCTTTCATCAAACTATTTGCGCAGTCTTCATACGATGCCCACTCCTTTGCACAGCAAATAGAGGGAAACAAGCCCAGCACACTAATCCAACGGAATAACAACTTCATGATCGTTCTAGATAAAAAAGATGCTGAGAGAATACACCCGCAGAAGGAAAAATGCAAGAAGTGCCTCTTTCCTAACTGAGGAAGAAATACCTAAGATGTGACGTAATGACTACCCTGTGACTTCAGCAGCGTAATTGGCAAGACCCTCTTTAACGATCTCTGTCATGTCGATTTTTGAAGGACAAACAAAAGAGGGTAAAGCAAAATCTTCACTAGCAACCTCTAAAAGACCAAGCTCATCGGCAAGATCATAGTCCTCAGCCATAACAGCTTTAGTTAACAGCATCGTGTTGATATTGAGAGGCATAACCTGATCATAAAGCGTCGGATCGATAAAGGCGCGATGCTCACCATGAAGATTTGTCGTAAAATCATACTCTCGATTTTGGTTATTGTAATGACCACTTAAGTACGCTTTACTAAACGTGTATTTACTTCCACCAAGACGAAAGAAATGCATAAACTCTCGCTTCACATTTTCCGGAATCACGCAAAAGACATAGTCATAATACCCTAAAAAATCTTCAACGCTCACTTTGTGGCCAATTAGTGGATCCCCTGAGATAAAACGTAAAAGCCCTTTTTGGATATGCCCTGCAATAAGCCCGCCAACAGGATAACCTTCGCGCGCGCGGTAGTAACCAACTTGCTCTGGCAGCACACCGGGACCCGCAATACTAATGACACGTTCAATCAAATAACGTCCTGTGCGAAGTAAATGACCAACACCGACAACATCGTGGACATTCAAGGTCCACACTTCCTCATCATAGGAGCGAATCGGATCAATTTTTTGAATGTGCAACGAATGAGTACCTATGGGATGAGGACCCTCAGCCGTGTGCTTTTCCACATTTTGCGCATCTGTAAAGGCTGAACATTGCGACCCCTTACGGTAAACGAGATGAACTGCCCCATCTGTTAGTTTGGCAAGAGCTAAGAGACCTCTTTGAAAATCATCTTCATGGCCCCTAACTTGCATTTCAGCAGATGGAACAAAGGGAGCAGACTCGATAGCTTTAACAAAAATGCTCTTTGGTACCTTATCCGGGTTAGCTAAACGATCAAATGGGCGGGAACGTATCGTAGCAAAAAGACCTCCAGCCTTAAGAGAATTAATGATCTCTTCTCGAGAACCGGAAGCGACGTCGATTTCTTGGATTTTTTCCTCATCAGCCACATCGATCACAATATCTAAAATTCGCCGCTTTAAACCCCTTCGAATCTCTTTAACTACACCAGCGGCAGGCGACACAAACATGCGCCCTTCACAGCCTTTATCTTCGGCAATTGGCTGCCCTTGTTTTACAACATCGCCAACCTTTGCCAGCAATCGAAACTTTACTCCTTCAAAAGGACTAAGATTCAATGAAACCTGTTTTGGAGCAGCTAAAGGCATCACTTCGCTACCCTTTGCTCCGGTTTCAGGTTTACCTTTGATAGGGATATCTAATCCGCGCTTAATTTTAATCTCGACCATACACATTCTGAAATTACTGCTTCGAATCTCAAAAGGTAATCAAATATTGAGTTTTAGGCAAGCCTGAATAATTAAAATATTTTTAAATATTTATTTTTATTATATTTTTCTTTATAATACATACTTAATTATGAATAATGTAAGTTGTAGTTATTTTTTTAACCAAATCGAATTAACTCCTTTAAAAGAAAAGGCAAACCGCTGCTGCACGGAAATTAAGACCTGGAGTGCAGCTCATCCCGCTTTTATTGAGCTCACCGCCTCATTAGCCCTTAATTTAGTCGTTATTACCTTTGTTGCCGCCCCCTTAAACCCCTCTGCCATCACACTTGCTTTGATGGGATATTTAGTCGGCGCAGTCGTACAAGGAGGGTTTGCCCTCTACAAAAAATACAAACATTCCGAAGAGGACGCAACGCAACCCGGACAACACATCGCACGAGTGAATACTGCTGTAATCTTAGGAAGAGCATGGCCCAATATCGCCATCCACGAGACAGGACACGCACTTTCAGCTCTTAGCTGTTTTAAAAAAGCCGACCCTCTTATCAGCGTTAGTCCTATGCGTGGCGGCAATACAAATTACGCCATCTCCTACGGACTGACCCCTTTTGGAAAACTACTCGGCATGCAAAACGCACGCCTTCTCACATCAGCTGCCGGGATCATGGCCTCTACAGTATTTGCAATGCTCGAATTCGGTCTAGCCGAACAGATCAAAGACCAGCACCCCACCATCAGCAAATCCCTTAATTACCACGGCATTTCCCTTATCTTAACCGATGTGATCTACGGGCTAACCACTTTCATTGCCAGCAGAGCAGATTTGACACACGACTTTATGTACCTCTGGCAGGCAGGAAATATCCACCCCCTCATCCCAATCACTCTGATGATTGCAATCCCCCTGATCGAAGTGCTCTTAATCAAACTCTACGATCACTACCAAAAAGCAAAACCTATCGATGCACTAGCTGCCAATACCTTCGAAATGTCATAATTTTTATCTACTCGGATAAAATAAACGGTTTTTACTAATTAATTTCTTCTAAATTAGGATACGAAGAAATAATAGAATACGCCTGAAGCATAGAAGCTGATATATCCCTTCTCGCACGAACAATGCGATAGTTGCTTTGCAAAGATGTCAATTTAACTTTCATTTTTTGGACATCTACTTGATGCTCATGGATCAAATGATGTAAAGAAGGCTTATTACCTCGTTGATTATGAGAAATTCTATTCTTCAATAATTGAATGTGATTTTCTCTTTTTGCTATTTTTTGAGTAAGAGGAGGAATTTTTTGTTCCAAACTAACAAAAAGTCGTTGTATATTACTATAATTTGTTTGCAAGACTTGTAAACTCACAACTATTCCTTACTTTTTATAAATGAACATGTATTATACACATAAATCAGAAAAAAAGAATACTAAAAATAAATTTATCATCCACAAGATCGTAACTGTGATATCTCCCCTAATGAGAGCTTACCAATAAATGCGCCAGATACCATCGCATTTAAGAGCATGCCCCTGCAGTGTGATTCGTTCGTCTTCCGGAAGCATATCTTTAGCGGGGGCGATCTGATGCAGAAATTGCCCTTCGTGAAGAACAATCTTACCAACATCGTAGGCGATAAAATGCTTTTCGCTTTTTTGCATCAGCTCTTCAAGCTGTTCTTGGTCAGCTTCTTTATGGTTACGTTGCTCGATATCCCAGTAAAACATTCCCCCGCCTGATCGAGGAAGAGCAATGGCCGCCGTAAAACTTAAAGGGTGCTCGTAGTCAATATCTTTATAAGCCCAGGAAATAGACTCGTATTGAAGGTCAAAGTGTCTAGCTGCTAAGGGCCTGCCAAATGCTTTGTGGGATAAGAAAATATGAAACCCGGGAAGCGCGAGCTCTTGATCGTAAGCTGCAGGACATCCTGTCGCTTTTTCAATAACACTAATTAATCGGTCATACATTTTAGAAAAATTTTGCTGAAGCAAGATGTTGCTTTCTTTAGCTTTCTCACGATAGTAAGCGTCGTAGTTTTCTAAGGAATCGAGATAACTCGCAGAACCTAAAGTGTAAAAAGGGAGGTCAGCGCTTAGTCGACGGACCCAGTGAGTGCGCAAAGAGTGC
>JAJFMB010000307.1 GCA_021772355.1 Chlamydiota bacterium
GCTGTTACCGGTGATGTTAAAACAAGTAAGCAAAGTGCGGCTAAAAATCTGATGATCATGTGTATTTTTCCTTTTGAGCGTGTTCAGAAGCATTTTTCGTTATTTTATATTTTTAAACAACTACAAAAGGTGAAATGAGAAATCATTAATGAAGGGAGTCTCTGAGAACCAGAGACTCCCATTTGCTATAACTTAGATAAAATCGCGATCCATTACAGTTTTGCGATTATTGCGCTTAGCGTTTTCGCTAGCCTTTTCACACTCGCGCATCACGACTTTTGATAGCTCACTCATCACAGCGGCAGAAGTATTCATGCCATATTTATCTTTGATGAAGTTTTTTACTTTACTTGCAACGACAAAATTATCGCTCATTTTAGTCCCCCTCTTATAGGCGCAGTTACTCCCGCTTCCCTAGGGAAAATCAGCGGGAACTGCTGTTATATGTTTAGCTCAATCTAACTCCTAAATACCACGATGGAAATGAAGAACAAAGAATATTTACACATGAACTAAAAATATTTCGTAAGATCGTGATAGTCAGTGTAATAAATGTTAAGAATTTAGCTTAAACATTCAAAATATCAGACGTCGAAAAGACCGATTGCATACCACCAGAGGCCACCGATAAGCTGCCAAATAAGAATAGTGATGATACTCATGATAAAGCCGATTTTCCACCACGTTTTGACGGGGACATAGCCGGCTCCAAAGAGCAGAGCGGCTGGACCTGAACTATATTGGGTAAGGCCACCAAATAGGCTACTGTAAAACGCTAAGGTCATGGCTGATAAACCCAGAGGAGCGCCTAACGCGGTTGCCGCTGCAAGAAACGTGGCGTACATAGCGCCGATGTGTGCCAGGTTGCTCGCAAAGAAGTAATGACTATAGAAGTAAACAAGTGTGAGCAGAATATAAGCAGAGATCCAGGGGAGTGCTTGGATTTCATAGGCAACCCAGTTGCTAAACCATTGAGTCAGACCGAGTTTGTTGAGTTGTGTCGCCATGGTAAGGAGAATGGAGAACCAAATCAAAGTTTCCCACGCTCCTTCTTCTTGACGGATGTCTTGCCAAGTTAAAACGTTGGTAATTAATAAAATAACGAGCCCAAGGAGGGCCGTAACCGTTGCCTTGATGCCGATTGTTGGTCCCATTATCCACAGACCTATAAGAAAAATAAAAACCCCGAGCATAATCCACTCGTTAGATCTAATTTTTCCCATGTTATGCAACTGTTCTTTTGCAAACTCCGGAGCGTGAGGGCTTTCTGTAATTGTTGGAGGGTAGAGCTTGAAGATGGCGTAGGGGACAACAGCTAAGCTGATCAATCCCGGAACAATGGCGGCGATCGCCCAGCTTCCCCATGTAATAGTAATACCGAGGTCTTGGGCGAGCTCAACGATGAGCGGATTTCCGGCCATGCTCGTTAAAAACATAGCGCTTGTGATGCATGTTGCTTGAAATGAGACGGTTGTAAGGTAGGCCCCCATACGCTTTGCTGTCGGTTGATGTGGCTTACTTTCAAAAACATTTGCAAGCGATTTGATGATGGGCAGGATTACGCCTCCGGAACGGGCGGTGTTACTGGGGATTGCCGGGGCGAGAATCAGCTCGGTAAGAACCAGGCCATAACCTAAACCAAGCGTTTTTTTTCCCAGTAAGCGCATAAACAAGAAACTGATGCGCGCACCAAGCCCGGTTTTGATAAAGCCGCGTGAAATAAAAAAGGCAAAGACGATCAACCATACGATTTCATTGCCAAAACCGCTAAACGCTTCCTGAAATGTGAGGACTTTGGTGATCACGGTTGCAGCAATGCCTATAAGAGCCATACAACCCATCGGTAAAGGATTTGCGATGATGCCGAAAATTGTGGCAACAAAGATGGCAAACAGATGCCATGCGCGTGCCTCAACTTGTTCAGGAGGCGGCACCCACCACAATGCGACTCCCACCGCAAAGGTGAGTAGTAAAAGGGAATATTTTTTCTTAGCTAACATGTTTTGATGTATAGCCTAAAAAATAGTAATTCTACAAGTTATGCCTTTAAGAAATTTGCGAAGTTTTCTTCAATATTATGCTTGCGGAGGCAGATGTTTTTCTGATTTGCCCACTTGATAAATTGATCGTTATCTAACATTCTAAGTTTGGTATTTTGTTCATTGCTGTTAGTATTATCCAACACATCGAAACCTTCATATACGAGCACGATACCGACAACTACTGCCGCTCCGCCAAATGGAGTCAATGATCCAGAAAAACCGGCAGCTATAAGGATACATCCTAAAGCGATTTCTGAAATTGCAACGAGGAATTTTAAGCACCTTTTTCCAAAAGAGTCAATGTCCGATTCAATACTTCCGCGCAATTGATCTAAATATTCACTGGTGTTGACAACGCTGCGCCCCTGCAACGTCCCATTATTTTCAGTAACTCCACCATTTTCAGGTACTGTATTATTTTCAGTTACTGTAACAGTTGTAGTTAATACTGGCATTTTAGTACTCCTTAATTAGTGTAAATTACACAATAGATTGTTTTTGTTTTTTTTAATTAAAGAATTTATTAAGTAATTGTTAATTAAGGGGAAGACAAGGGGTGGTGAAGATAGCCCAGCCCTAAAATGGGCCGGGGGAGAAGTGCAGCTCGGAGCTTAGACATATTTATTATAGGCAGCAAGTACCTTGTCGATGTCTGTCTCTTCGATTTTTGCAGGGTCTTTGTCGACAAAGATTTCCTTCACCACACCCTGAACGAGAATCAGTGCAGCGCGTTGGGCAACAACAGGTCCTAGGCCACGCTCTTTAGGGCGGTCAAGGGTTAGGCCGCATTCTCTTATAATCTCAAGCTCTACATCTCCAATCATGGTTATATTTCGAGCGGTGTCTCCTGAAGCAGCTTGCCAAGCGCTCATCACATCGCATGTATTGGGACCTATCACAGCAATATTTGCCTCATTTGCTTTCTCTGCATAAGTAGGAAGTTGTTTACTGCAAGTACCGGTAAAGGCGCCAGGCACAAGGAGTACAATAAAGGTTTTGTCATGCAATGCATCGTGAGTGTTGGTGCGAACACGCTCTCCTGTTTGATCTTCAGGACCTTTAAAATTAGTGTAGGTCGTGAAGGCGATATTTGGGAATTTTTGACCGACTTGAATTTGTTCATGAGTGGCTGCAGTCATTGGAATCTCCTTTTTGTTGAGTGATTAAATGCGCGCAAAGATTTAACAAATAGATGGTATTTTGTAAACTCAAGAAAATTTATGATAGGTGAATGATGTGGCAGTTTTGGATTGATGTCGGGGGAACTTTTACGGATTGTTTTGCTCTGCAACCGGATGGAAAGATTTTGGTGCATAAGCTTCTCAGTAGTGGTGTGACAAAGGGAAAAGTTGAGGAGGGTTCCTCGCGGAAGGTGATTGTCGATAGTGTTAGGACACGAGATCCTGAGGATTTTTATCGCGGGTTTCGCTTGGTGGTGCGTCGTGGTGAAAACGTGGTGGATGAGGGAATGGTTCACGCAAGCTCTGAGGGGAAGTTGTTTTTGGAGAGTGAGCTGGATGCTCAGGTGGGGGATCATTATGAATTGATAGGGGATGTTGAAGCGCCCGTTTTGGGGATTCGTTATTTATTGAGGGGTGTTGAGGAAGAAATAGATGTGCGGCTAGGGACGACGAGAGGGACAAATGCGCTTTTGGAGCGGAAAGGCGCTAAGACTGCCTTTGTCACAACCAAGGGGTTTGGGGATATCTTACGCATAGG
>JAJFMB010000308.1 GCA_021772355.1 Chlamydiota bacterium
ATCGCATCCTCGAAGTTATATCCAAACCAAGGCATAAAGGCGACCAGTACGTTACATCCTAAAGCAACTTCACCACGATCCGTTGCAGGACCATCAGCAATGATATCACCAGCTGTGATCTCATCTCCGATATTACATAAAGGCCTCTGGTTAATGCATGTGCCCGCATTTGAACGCAGGAACTTCTTGAGATAATACGTCTTCTTGTTAAGACGATTTGACTTCTGCGCTATGATAACATAATTACCATCGACATACTCAACAACACCATCTTCTTCAGCAACTAACACGGCGCCTGAATCTCGCGCGGCACGGGCTTCTAAACCTGTTCCTACAATTGGAGCTTGCGGAATAAGTAGAGGAACAGCTTGTCTTTGCATGTTAGAACCCATCAAGGCTCGGTTAGCATCGTCGTGCTCAAGGAATGGAATCAAACCGGTTACGATAGAAACTAGCTGTTTTGGTGATACGTCCATATGGGTTGCACGCGTTGATTCAATCTCATACGTTTCCCCGCGATAACGAGCCCAGCACAGATTTTCCTTAAACATGTTACATTCATCTAACGGAGCCGAAGCCTGAGCAATGATGCAACGTTCTTCTTGGTCTGCAGTCATATATTCAATTTCATCAGTAACTACATGATCGCGAATGATGCGGTATGGAGTTTCAACAAAACCGAATTCGTTAATTTTTGCAAACATCGATAGAGATGTAATCAAACCAATGTTCGGTCCTTCAGGAGTTTCAATAGGGCAAATTCTACCATAGTGACTAGAGTGAACGTCACGCACTTCAAACCCTGCGCGATCTCTATTCAATCCTCCAGGTCCTAATGCAGAAAGACGACGTTTGTGTGTCAATTCAGCGACAGGATTGTTCTGGTCCATAAATTGAGATAATTGCGAGCGTCCAAAGAAATCCTTGAGTACTCCAGAAAGTCCTTTAGCAGAAACAATTTTTCCAGGAGTAAGTGTATCGGAAGAAAAATCAAAAAGATTCATTCTTTCACGAATAATTTTCTCCATGCGAGCTAAACCAATACGACATTGGTTTTGAACAAGTTCACCAACTGAACGAACGCGACGATTACCTAAGTGGTCAATATCATCGATGTTGCTATTTTCATTACCTTGTTTTAACGATATCAGGTATTTAAGCGCCCCGATTACGTCTTCTTTCATTAGCGTGACAGTTTCAAGTTGTTCTTCAGTGAAAGGTATCCCCAATTTTGAGTTTAACTTGTAGCGGCCCACTCGACCCAAGTTGTATCGTTTTGGGTCAAAGAAAAGTCTCATAATAGCGGAACGAGCATTCGATAATGTTGCTGGTTCGCCTGGACGAATTTTTCTATAGAAATCTTTAAGGGCAGACTCATAAGAATCTGTAGAATCTTTAGCAAGCATTCTAATAATTGGACTAGTCTCGTCTGCATCCTCAGCAATACGCACGACATTGATTCCAGCATCGACCATACGCTTTAACATTGCTGTCGTCAGTTTCTCGCCTGCCTTGCCGAAAACAAGACCACTTTCGTCATCAACAACATCTTCGGCTAATATCTTACCAACAAGTTTCGCAATTTCTTTTTCTGATTTAAGCTTTACTTTACATGTGCTGAAGAACTCTTCGATGATATCGTAGTTTGTAGAGTAGCCGAGCGCACGAATAAAAGTAGTCGCAAGAATTTTGCGTCTTCTTTTCTTTCTGTCAATGTAGATATGAATTAAGTCGTTTGTATCAAAGGCGCCTTCTAACCAACTACCACGATAAGGAATGATACGGAAGGAGTAGATATTGTGACCTCTAACGTGCCTTTCCTGCTCAAAACAAATACCAGGAGAGCGGTGAAGTTGCGACACAACAACACGTTCAGCACCATTGATGATAAAAGTTCCATTTTCAGTCATAATAGGAATAGTTCCCATGTAGACTTCTTCTTCCTTAATTCCCGTTTCATCAGTTAGTCGAAACTTTACTTTCAAAGTGACGTTGTACGAAATACCGCGGCGGATACACTCTTCCGGTTCATATTTTGGGACACCAAGACTATAAGATAAATATTCAAGAATCGTTTTTTCGTCATAAGATTTGATAGGGAATATTTCGTTAAAAACTTCCTGCAAACCACTATTTTCCCTTTCATTAGGAAGCTTGTCTGTTTGCAAAAACTGATTGTATGACTTGATTTGGACTTCTAAAAGGTTGGGTAGATCGATAATATCTTTCTTGCCCCTAAAACTCACACGTTCCGGTGGTTTTTTTAACATAGCCAATAGTCTCCTGGTATTCTTTCTACTTTGGGTAAAATGTTTAAAACTTTAGCCATCTTATCAACGTTTTCCACGTTATAAAGACAATTCATCTATCCCTAATATTAGGACAAAAAAATCATATTTTGTTACGCTTCGAACATCTACTTGTAAGAAATCGCTAAAGAGAGTCCCCATTAACTCTGGTATGGTGCCAAAGGCACATTAAACATAACCCTAATCATTTGTTGATTTTGGTTTTTAGGTAGAAGAGATAAAGGATATATCTACTATCTGAAATTCAAAATCGCACTAATAGAATATTCCCAGGAGCAAAAACTTTGCTCCTGGGTAACAAATTACTAAGTAGTTTGTATCTTACAGACCTTGAAGAACAACTTTTGCACCAGCTGTCTCAAGTTTTGTCTTAATTTCATCAGCTTCTGCTTTTGGCGCACTTTCTTTAATTTCTTTCGGTGCACTTTCAGCAAGTTCTTTAGCTTCTTTAAGACCAAGACCTGTAATTTCACGGACAACTTTAATGACCGCAATTTTCTTATCCGCTGGTACTTCTTGTAGTGTTACTTTGAAGTCAGTTGATTCAGCAGCAGCAGCTCCGCCAGCATCACCAGCTGGTGCAGCAACAGCTACAGCAGCGGCAGCAGCTTGAACGCCCCACTTATCTTCTAACATTTTTTTCAACTCAGCCATCTCTAAGACTGTCAAATCACTAAGTTGATCAACTAATTCTTCGGTTTTTTTACTCACGGTTTTACCTCTTTATTTTCTAAAAATGAATATTTTTTCTTAATCTTCTTGCTTACTTTTATTTTCTAAGCAATACATAATGCTTGTTAGAAGTGACTGCATGACCGAAACTGTCTGAGACATCGGCGCTTCTAGAGTTCCTAGAAGTTGGGCACGCATTTCATCTTTTCCTGGCAGTTTCGAGAGCATTTCGACATCTTTGGCACCGTATAATTGACCATCAAAACGTCCACCAATCACACTCAAAGCATTGTCATTATCTTTGCTAAACTTGAAGATAATTTTTGTAGTTTCAATAGGATCTTCACCGGCAAAAACCATTCCAATATGGCCTTCAAGTTCGGATAAATCCAGCTCGACACCAGCTTCTTTAGCAGCTTTAACTAAAATGCGCTTACGCATCACTTCAATTTCGCCACCTGTATTTGCGACAGCAACACGTAGATCATTTGCACCATTAGCGCTTAATCCAGCGTACTGCATAATGACAAAAGATTGATATTTATCAATTTGGTCTTTCATCTCATCTAGAAGCAGTTGTTTTTCTTGTCTCATGATCTTCCTCCCTGGGCAGTCTCACTCTCACGCAATTCTATTTTAATTCCGGGACCCATTGTAGAAGATAGAGAAATGGATTTCATATAAATCCCTTTAGCAGCTGCTGGCTTTAATCTTTCTATAGCTTCGATATAAGTGTATAGATTTTCTTCAAGCTGCTCATTTTCGAAGGAAATCTTACCAACAGCGTTATTGATCACGGCATGTTTATCTACCTTGAATTCGATCTTACCGGCTTTCAATTCCTCTACAGCCTTAGAAACATCAGTTGTGACGGTTCCAGCCTTAGGCGTTGGCATCAATCCTCTTGGACCTAATACCTTACCTAATTTACCAACCTCTCTCATCATATCAGGTGTTGCGATGACAGCATCAAAGTCTGTCCATCCACCTTTTACTTTTTCGAAAAGTTCGGTTTCGCC
>JAJFMB010000309.1 GCA_021772355.1 Chlamydiota bacterium
TGTGTCATCAATACCCGTAATGATTGGCAAGGTTAATAATGTTCTCAAAGAGCTCAGGCTCCAAATTAGTTTCTAAATCATTCCAGGTAAGAGGAGTGTAATTGTTTTTTCTGCTGCGTTGCTCTTGGGATACCTTCAGCAAAACTTGAGGATCTAAAGGCACTCCAAGTCGATTCCCCATCTCTGAAAATTGTTCATCGATATCTTCAATGCGATAGGTCCACTCGGCCATCTCTTCAGCTCGCAGATTCCAGAAATACCAATATTTAGCACAACGCACCACCAAGGGATCGTCCATGGAAATTTCCGGGACGCACTGGCAGATATATTCCCAAGCCTCTTTACGCAGTGTCTGTGCTGAGGCAATTGTCTTTAAGGGATCACGCACTTGGTGAAAAATATGGCGATACTCTTCCTCTGCAATTTTTTTGATTCTTTTCCAACGAAAATAGCAGTTATCCCCTGCTCGATACCAGGAGACGGCACCATCTTCGCCTAATTTTTCGTGGGGAACATCTAATCCTGATAGACAAAGTGCTTTAGAAATATAAGTCGTGCCGCTTCTGCCACATCCCGTGATTAAAACCAATCTATCCTCGGCGATAACCCCAAAAGAGGACAGCGAAAACATCAAAATAGCAATTCTTTTCAGCATATCTTTCCATTGCAAAAATTTCCTAAACTTGATATCAGATTTCCCATTAATAAAAAATAATAAGGTCCTATCATGAAAAAATTCTGTTGCCTCATCCTCCTTATTGCCACCTTTAGCCTCAGCGCATCCGATGAATTCAAATACAAGCTTTCGATCGGGACCATCTTTCGCGATGAAGCCCCCTATTTACGAGAATGGATTGAGTATCACAGAATGCTTGGAGTGGAACATTTCTACCTCGTCAACCATTTAAGCAAAGACAACTACAAAAAGGTATTGCAACCGTATATTGACGCCGGCATCGTTGATTTGATGCAATGCCACACTGAAATTGGAGAGAAATCGTGGTTTTCAATTCAAGTCGGTGCAAATTGTGAAATCATCAGCCACGCTGTCGATGAAACCTATTGGCTCGCCATCGTCGATACCGATGAATTTCTCGTTCCCATGCAAGAAGATAATCTCATCACCTTTTTAGAAGAGTATGACGACTTTGCCGGCCTTGTAATCAATTGGCAAATGTTCGGAACCTCGCAAGTCGAACGGATAAAAAGTGGAGAATTGATGGTTGAGAAACTGACAAAAAGGGCCAAAAGCAACTTCTCACTCAACAAATACGTCAAATCCATTTTCAAACCAAAACAAATCGAGAACTGCAACAGCGCTCACTTTGTGCACTACAAGCCCAACTTTTACGCTGTGAACGAAAACAAACATAAAGTTATCGAACGGAAATATATCGATACAATCAGTATAGATAAAATTCGGCTTAATCACTATTGGACGCGCGATGAGCACTACTGGAAAACCAAAAAGCTCCCAAGTCGTATTCAGAGAAAGGGAAAAAACGAAAAACAACGAGCCGAAGCGCACAAAAAGATGTTAAATGAAGTTGAAGATGATACAATTCTGCGGTTTGTGCCCGAACTGCGTCATCGCATGGCTGAACTTGATCCCGCGTTTAAATAGGAGACCTACATGAAAAAGTGTTTTTTGATCATTCTATGTTTCATCTCGCCCTACCTTTCAGCCGAGAAACATCAACTCTCCATCCTATCTATCTTTCGAGATGAGGCCCCTTATCTTAAAGAGTGGATCGAATTTCACCGCATTGTTGGCGTGGAACACTTTTACCTCATCAATCACTTCAGCAAGGATAATTTCCAAGAAGTGCTACAACCCTATATCGACGCCGGCATTGTAGAGCTTGATCATTGCGGGGAAAATCTCGCGAAAATGCAATGGAATCGCCTTCAACAAAAGTTGTGTCGCGACAAAATGGTAAAGATTAAAAATGATACCCGCTGGCTAGCTGTCATCGACATTGATGAATTTCTTTTTCCCACGCATGAAGACAACCTCATCACATTACTAAAGCAATACGAAAATTACGCAGGCCTTTGTGTTAATTGGCAAATGTATGGAACCTCCGGAATTGAAAAATTAGAAGATGGGGAACTTCTAACAGAAAGACTAACTTGGAAAGCTGAGGAAAACTACGATGAAAATCGAAATATCAAATCTATTATCAAACCTTCCCTTGTAAACACTAATTCTTCCACCCACAGCATCCATTTTTTTCATTATCTAAAGGGCCATTATGCTGTAAATGAAAACTATAAGAAAACAGCAAACAGAAAAAGCCCAACAGTCAATATTTCTAAAATTCGCATTAACCATTATTGGACAAGAGATAAAGACTATCTCTACAATAAAAAAATTCCCGGCTTCAAAGACAGGCGCAATCGTCATAATTTAGAAATGGCGCTCGAGCGAGAAGCTCACACCAACGATGTTGAAGACACAGCTATCTGGCGCTTTCTTCCGGAGCTTAAACCCCTAATTGTTCCCTAATCTTGTCTGACGATCTTTTTAGGGGATTTGATGCAAAAACATTTAGATTTGAAGGGAGCATGCAAATCCTCCATCCCATCCCTCTCGATTGGGGAGGACAGTTTGCTGAGTGGTGACGTGTAGCCCAAGACCCTTAGCTGAATTGTGCGTTAGAGTTTCATTCTCATTTTTTAGAATACTACACGTGAGGTACCAGATGACACCGTGAGGAGCGAGTAGCTCCTTACTGCGCTTAAGAAGTTTGGCTTGTGTCGCGTTGAGCTCTTTCAATGCTTCTTCGCTGATACGCCATCTTGCTTCGGGGCGCTTGTGCAGGACACCACTATTGCTGCATGGAACGTCTAAAATGATTAAGTCAAACTTCTCATCTAAAGGGTATTCCTCACCAAGATAGGTTGTGAGAGTCGCTTGAACCCCATATTTATCGAGGTTTTGTCTAAGGCGTTCTAGCTTCTTCTCGCTTACGTCGTTAGCAAAAAGCTTTGCATTTGGAAAAAGATCATGAGCACAAAGAAGTTTACCACCGGGGGAGGAGCATAGGTCTAGGATTTTCTTAGGTTGGATGGAAAGACTTTTTTTAAGAGCACACATAAGGAAAACAGGTGTCACATTTTGAATGTAGTGATCTGATGAGGATGTGATAGAAGCATCGATTGTTTTCAATTTTGCAACCGAAAGTTCCTCTTGAAAGAGATAATCTCCCTCTTGTTTTGATCGAATACGTACCATCGAAGGAGAAGAGTGATTACATATATCCATCACCTCTTTTGCCTGTTCCCAATCATAATCATTAATTAACGCTTCCACTAGATAAGGCGGATAGGAATAGGCAACGCTTAAATTGTCTTGAGGCAGTGTAATGTCTGTGTTTGCCATCTTGCGCAACAAAACATTAAGATAATTGGCAAATCGGGCATGACAATGCTTTTTTGCAATAGCAACGCTCTCATTCACAATAGCATAATCGGGAATACGATCCATGTAATAGTGCTGGTAAAGCGCTGTATAGATAAGAGCGCGTTCTTTTCTTTTTATGCGGTTTGAACTTTCTTCTGAAAGTTGACGAAGGATCTCATCCAAGGCCAGCATCATCCGCACGGAACCATAAGCGATTTCCTTAGCAAGATGAGCGTCGATACTTTGAGGGTGCTCCGTTTGAATCCATTTGTCTAGGGAATCTGAAAGAAATTTCTCTTCTCTTAGGGATGAGAGCAAAGCCGTGTAGGCTATTTCACGAGGTGTGGTCATGTTGGGTCAATAATTGCGTGGCAACCCACTTTTGCAGCCATAGATGAAATTTTTTTGAAGCATCTCTTGCAAGATCTGATTGCTCTTTTTCTAAGAGGTGACATATTTGATCTAACGAGGCTCCCTTTTGAAAACAATTGAGAAGATAATACTCGGCATGGCTAATTTCTTCCCACTTAATATCGTTGTACAACGTGCGAAACAGAATAAAGTGATGTGTTTTTCCTTTTGGCAAAGCAGGAAAGTCACGCTCTAGCCAAAAATCCGGATCATGCTCGAGAAAATCACGACGGCAGGTAAACAGATCGTAGGGAAGCTCGAAAAGAACAACGTGAGGCTGTAAAGAGAGTTTTTTTTCAAAAAATACTTCCGTATCCTTCATGAGCTCTTCGTTAATAGGGGGATGAGAAGAAGTTGTAAAGCTCATATTGAAGGCCCAATCAATTTGAGCGGCATTTTTTATTAATTCTTGATCAGACTGACGGTAGTCTTCTTCAATCCACTTCACCATACGATCTCCCAACATCGCTAAAGTCCATGAGCGGGGAGGGTATTTCAGCAAGTAGGGGATCGCAATTTTCTGATTAAAATCCGTGTAGCCAAAAAGGCGCACGATCAAGGGAAAGTCTTCCTGCAAAACGGACAGCAGCCGCCACCAATACTGCCTGCTATAGAGTTCCATTCGCTGATGTGGAGCTAGGGTTCGGCTTGATTCAATGTACTCTGAGGCCTCAACCTCTATTGGCAACCCTCTCGGAGAAACAGGGGATATATTATTCTCTACATCAATTGGAGAGGCTAGAATACTTGCAAACCATTCTTGCGTTTGTTTCAAACGTTCTGGGACGGCGGTATCGAAACTCATATTAAAGCGGCTTGAGGGATTTTGGATTGAAATTGCTTAGCTTTTAACGCCTCATTCCAGGTTTCTTGAAAACTAATTAAATTATCATCCCACTCAAGCAATGTCGAGACGCCACCTGTTTGAGGATACACCTGCGCATATAGTTTCCACACTTCGTCAATAACGTAGTCATCGTGGGTATCAATAATATAGTCGCCATGATCGCTATGACCGGCTAAATGAATTTGCAGGACGCGATCTAAAGGAATGTTGTCGATATACTGCTGGGGGTCGAATCCATGGTTACGACTTGATACGTAAATATTATTCACATCAAGCATCATAAAAATATCTGCCTTCTCTACAACTGCGCGATAAAAATCCCACTCAGGCATTTGATCATCTTTATAGGCAACATATGAGGATAAGTTTTCTAGGGCAAATGGGAGCTCAAGATAGTCCTGAACAACTCTGGCCCTTTCGGCGACATAGTCGATCACTTCTTGAGTGTATGGTAAAGGTAGGAGATCGTGATAGTGAGCGCCCGGCAATCGCCCCCAACACAGGTGGTCAGACACCCATGGAGTTTTCGTTATTTTTGTCAGAGCCTTCAACTTTTTTAAGTAATCAAAATCGAGAGGATCCGGACTTCCGATGGCAAGAGACACCCCATGTTGCACAACAGGATACCGCTCTAAAATCTTCTCAAGATTTTCAAGGGGCTTTCCCCCTTCGACCATAAAGTTTTCGCTAATGATTTCAAACCAGTCAATATCCGGTTCTATGCGAAAAATGTCTTCATAGTGGGGAATACGCAGTCCAATTCCAATTCCCAGATTCGGTATGTCTTTGTTTTTCATGCGAGCGGTAAGGGGAAGCAATTTTCACGCTTCCCCATAAGATCATTATTGGTTATGCAGTTTATTGCGCTTTTCAGCCATTTTATCTGCGGCCACTTTAACAGCCATGTTTTTATCTTTAAAGGAACATTTTCCATGCCCTTTGCATGATGCTTTTCCTGCGCATTCATTTTCATCAGATTTGCATGAGTTTTGCCCTTTACATTCATTAAGGCCTTTACACGCTTGGTTGGCAAGTTTTAAAGCTAGCGCTTTTCCTTCAGGAGATAAATTCTCATAAGTTTTTTTCATCTGAGGATTCAGCTGCTTCATTAAAGCTTCATCATCCATATACTTCTCGTTAGCAACGCGACCACCGTGTGGCATAGCATTATTATTGTTGCCGTTTCTACCGTTGCTATTGGCGTTGCCATTTTTGCCATTGTTGTTTCCATTTTTGCCATTAGTTGTGCCACCGCAACCGCTAGGACCACCACATCCCTGACCGCTCTTGCCAGCAATCATTTGGTTAATGTTATCCATCTCCATAGCGCTATCTTGGTCGGCATTAGCAGCTTGCGAACCTAATAATAATCCTCCGGTAATACCCATCAGAGCCAGTTTTTTTAAATCTTGTTTTTTCATTAATATCTCCCGATTTTTTAGTTACAATACACGTTAAAATTCAAAAAATTAATCTAACCTGTTACCTTAGCAAGATGCAAGTTTTTTTTTATTTACAAATGTTTTATCCTGCAGGCCATGAATCGATTACTAAAGCTCACTGTTTTTGTCTTTCTGATTTTTTTCCAACATACTGTTACGGGAGATTCTCAACCTCTACTCTCTCAATTAAAAAAGAAAGAATCCCATTGGCAACCACACGTCCTTGAAACTTATTCCAACGGGACTCCCAAAGAAACAATCTATTATGACGACAAAGGCACTCCGGTAAAATGGGTTGAGTATTACGAAAAAGGGACCGTCAAAGCTGAATCTAACTTATGTGTCACCGAAAAACATATCAGTCCCGACGGACCGCACGTTACCTACACGCCCAGCGCAAAAATTGAAAAAGTTGAGTTCTTCGTGAAAGGAAAAAGGGAAGGAGACTCTCAAATTTTCTTCGAACACGGAGCTCCAAAAACTCTATTCTCCTATCGTGACAACCGGCTCGAAGGTGTCTATACCCTTAGACATGAAAACAATTTAGTCGCAGAGAAAGGAACATATGCAAATGGCGCCAAGCACACCGTATGCGAGGGATACCATCAAAATGGCAACAGAGCATTTCGACAGAATTACACAAACGGTCTTCTCGATGGAGAAATAGTCCAGTGGTACGATACCGATGTCATGGAATCCACACTTTCATACACTCAGGGCTTACTGCACGATCACCAAGAAAATCCCGCGCTTATTCGCCACTTTCCCGATCGCATGGTGTGTGAACAGCAACACTTTTATATGGGACTCCCTCACGGGAAACATATCACTTACTACCCCTCGGGACAGAAAAAATCACAAACTCATTACCACTTTGGAAAAAAACAAGGAATTGAACAGTTCTTTTTCGATGATGGTTCTCTTTGCGGTGAAGGGAAATACACACCTTCGGGAAAACCAGTAGGGCTCCACTACCGCAAACACTCTAATGGCACTGTGGCATACAAGGCCGCCTACGATGAGAACAGCTCCCTCACAGATCCCATTAAAGAGTACGATCCTGACGGCAACCTCAGCTGTGATTATTACATATTAGACCAAGAATACCACGGCCCCTACCACGACTATTATTCCAATGGGAAAGTCAAAAGGAGCTACCACTATCTGCAAGGGGAGTTCGAAGGGGAACAAAACGAATACTTCTCTTCGGGAAAGCCAAAGCTACAGGTTCATTACGTCCAAGCCAAAAGGGAGGGCCCCTTTAAGCAATGGCATGAAAACGAACAAATCCTTGTAGATGCTCACTACAAAGAGGGAAAAAAACACGGCATCTATCACTCCTGGTACCCAAATGGAAAAGCACAACTAGAAACAACCTATGACATGGATAATGTACTCTCCACCTCACAGGAGTGGTATGAAAGTGGAAGGCTAAAAAAAATTGAGGAAAGACAAAACGGGAAAAAACAGGGTAAACAGCAAGCGTGGAACGAAAACGATGTCCTTATTCTTCACGTCACCTATGCCAATGATCTCCCTCATGGAGAACTCAAAGAGTGGCATGCCAATGGCGAACTTAAAAGACATGCCGTCTATAAACATGGGACTCCAATAGGCAAAGAGGAAACCTTTTATCCGAACCAACAGATGGAAAGTGTAAAACCCTATGTCGACGGTAAGTTGCATGGTGAAATACTCTCTTGGTTTGAAGATGGCACTCTTCATAAAGAAGAACATTACGAGCAGGGTCAACCCACAGGCACCCATCGCGAATATTTTCCGAATACTCTAAATAGTTCCTCCTCACAACTTGCAGTATTACGCCATTTCCAAAATGGAAAGGCGCACGGGGAACAGATCACTTACTACTCCAACGGGCAAAGACGCTCCACTACAAACTTCGATCAAGGCCTTATGCATGGCGTAAAAAATCAGTGGGACCGTGAAGGGAATCTTATTGAAGAGGCGCACTACGAGCAAGGGTATCTCACCGGCGTCCATTTTCAAAGACTTGAGAATGGCATA
>JAJFMB010000310.1 GCA_021772355.1 Chlamydiota bacterium
ATCCAGCACTGATAGAAGCTTCTTTAGATGCCGCGCTAGGAAACACTGTTGTTCAAGGAAACTTGCAGCAAAACAAAGATTCGGTGGAGATCGTGCAACTACTCACAAAGCTCTCTGGAAAAGACCACTGTTTTCTAACCACATCAGGAGTGATGGCCAATGAAAATGCGCTAAAGATTGCATTTCAACATCGTAAACCTGCCTGCAGAATTCTTGCTTTTGAACACTGTTTTGCCGGGCGCACATGGACCTTTTCACAAGTTACAGATAAATCAAGTGGACGTACCGGACTTCCCCTCAATGTGCTAGTTGACTACGTGCCTTTTTACGATCCAAAAGAACCGGAAAAAAGCACAGAGCGCGCCCTACAAACTATTGAAACTTATCTCAAACGGTATCCCAATGAGCATGCGACGATGATCTTTGAGCTTATACAAGGCGAGGGAGGTATCAATGTCGGCACCAAAACGTTTTTTAAGACAATAATGAAGAGATTAAAAGAGGCGGGCATTTTGATTTGGGCCGATGAAGTGCAATCTTTTGGGCGCACGCATGAACTCTTTGCTTTTCGCTATTTTGAACTCGAAGAGTATATCGACCTCATTACAATCGGGAAATTAGCACACGTCTGTGCTACATTGTACAACAAATCCCTAAGCCCCAAACCTGGTTTACTCAGTCAAACTTTTACAAGCAGCACTTCGATGATTCACGCTTCTCAAGCCATTCTCAAACATTTGATAGAGGGAAATTATTACGGTCCTAAGGGGAAAATCGTTACCTTAGAGCAGCACTTTATGAAACGGATGGGCGCCCTAAAACAAAAGTATCCTGAAGCGATAGATGATTTTGGCGGAATAGGCACCATGCTCGTCTTTACCCCTTTTGGGGGAAACTGGACAAAAGTCACAGAATTTACCCACAAGCTCTTTGATGAGGGGGTGATCTCCTTTGTCACCGGACAAGTTCCCACAAAAGTGCGATTTTTAATATCACTTACAACCACAGAACAAGACCTCGACAATATAGTGGATATTGTAGAAACCACGATAAAAAAGATGTTATGATGATTATTAGGCCGATAGAACCACACGATCTCGATTCTTTTGAAAAAGTTGCAGAGGCAACGGGATTAGGGATGACAAGCATTCCTAAAGACCGCCCCTCGCTAGAGCACATCATCGAACATTCTAAACAGTCATTTTCAAAAGATATCACCGCACCTGCTAACGAACTCTATTTCTTTGTCTTAGAAGATCGTGTCACAAAGGAGATCGGTGGTGTTTGCGGCATTTATTCCAAAACAGGTGTTTCTGAACCTGTCTATTTCTATTATCTAGAGTTACAGTCTATCCCCCCTTCATCGCTTCCTGTCAAGCAAGAGCAACTACTCCTACATCCTTTTAGTATGGTTGATGGTCCCTCAGAACTCTGCTCTCTCTATTTATTGAAAGACTTCCGTAAAGAGGGTTTAGGAAAGCTGTTATCTTTCAGTCGCATGCTCTTTATTGCCAATTTCAAAGAGCGCTTCGACAGCATACTCTATGCCGAGCTTCGTGGCTTTCTAGACAAAAATAAGCACTCTCCCTTTTGGAATGGTTTGGGACGACATTTTCTAAATTTATCATTTGAAGAACTGAACCAGCTGTTGAATGGGCGTAGAAACTGCTTACCAGAAAGTTTACCCAAATATCCCATCTATGCCAACCTGCTCCCTTCTTCGGCGGAAAAAGCAATTCAAAAGACGCATATCCATACAAAAAATGCCTTAAAAATGCTCTCACAAGAGGGATTTTCTCTCGCAGATCGAATTAATGCGATCGATGGAGGGCCCATTGTAGAAGCACAAATTGATGAAATTAAAGTAATAAAAAATAGCAAAATTGGAACCGTTAAAGAGATCGCTACACAAGATTTTCCCTCAAAACTTTTTCTTACATGCAACCAGTCATTGCAATTCCGTTGCTGCTATGCCAAACTGAAAATTCATCGCGATGGTTCGGTAACCATCCCGAAAGAAATCGCTGAAGCATTAATGATTGAAAAAGGGCATACGCTTCGCTATCTGCCTGCAAATGGAAGGTAAAAAATGACCGATACTCTCTTTAGTCATTACATCAACAACCAATGGCAACCTTGTGATGGTGCCGAGATTTATTCTTCTAATCCCGCCACTAATGAGGTGATTTGGAAAGGCATTTCCGCTGATAAACACATCATTGATGCCGCCGTTCAAGCAGCCTATGAGGCGTTTCAGGGATGGGCTCTAACTCCGATTGAAAAACGGATCGAGTACGTTGAAGCTTTCCAAAACCAGCTGGGGGAAAATAAAGATAACTTTGCTGAAATCATATCAAAAGAAACAGGCAAGCCGCTTTGGGAAGCAAAAGCAGAAGTCAATGCCATGATTGGCAAAGTGAGAATCTCTAAAGACGCTTACAATGATCGCTGTCGCGAACTGAAGCGAACACAAGGGATTTTCAACGCCCATACACGGCACAAACCACATGGTGCCATCGCCGTCTTCGGCCCCTACAATTTCCCTGGTCACTTACCCAATGGTCACATTATTCCAGCTCTTATAGCGGGAAATACGATCGTCTTCAAACCCAGCGAGTTCACTCCCTTAGTCGCCGAGACCATGCTAAATTTGTGGGACGAGTGCCACCTCCCGAAAGGGGTGATCAACCTCGTTCAAGGGGATCGCGAAACAGGAAAACTACTCGCTGAGCACTGTTTGTTGGACGGCCTTTTTTTTACTGGAAGCTGGGACACCGGTCTCAATCTCTCCAAAATTTTTTCCAAGCGCCCCGATAAAATATTAGCCCTGGAAATGGGGGGAAACAATCCATACGTCATCGGAAATATCACCGATATGAAGGCTGCTGCTTTTCTTACCATCCAATCAGCCTTTGTTACAAGCGGACAACGGTGCACCTGCGCAAGACGTTTGATTATTTCCTCAGGAAACCCGGGAGAGCAGTTTCTTGAGGCCTTAATTCCCATGATTGAGGCGATCAGGGTTGGTCCCTATACCGACGATCCGGAACCTTACATGGGCCCCTTAATTAACAAAGAGGCTGCAGATCATTTACTCAATAAACAACAAAAAATGATCGATGATGGCGCTAAACCAATCATAGAAATGAAAAGAATTAAGAAAGACTCCGCTTTTCTTTCACCTGGCCTCATCGATGTCACCCATCAAAGGGATCGCGTCGATGAAGAAATCTTTGGACCCTTATTGCAGGTAATTCGAGTTCCCGATTTTGAGTCGGCAATTGAGGAGGCCAATGCGACTAACTACGGCCTAGCTGCAGGCCTACTAAGTAATGACTCGGACCAATGGGACATGTTTTATGCAATGACTCGAGCTGGTGTCGTTAACTGGAATGCACAATTGACAGGAGCGAGCAGTCAGGCACCATTTGGCGGTGTCGGCCAAAGCGGAAATCATCGCCCTAGCGCGTACTACGCTGCAGATTACTGCAGTTATCCCGTTGCTTCCCTAGAAACAGATCTTCCAAAAATCCCTCCACTGCTACCGCCCGGTTTGGAAATACAACTCGAAAACGAAGATTCGGAAGCATGAGTAGCGAAGTTAACTTCGATGGTATTGTCGGTCCTACACATAATTATGGGGGGTTATCCTTTGGCAACGTCGCTTCCATAGACCACAAACACCTCACAT
>JAJFMB010000032.1 GCA_021772355.1 Chlamydiota bacterium
CAGTTCCCTGAGTTAGAAGAAGAACCCTACGAAAATACATTAAGTGAAGAGGGGGAACAATACTGCTTAGACAATCTTCAAGCTTTATTTGATCTAGAAGTTCAAGAACCTCAATTCGATTACGAAAAAGCGAGGTATCGGCCACACCGGTGGCGAATAATTGACGGTATGGCCGAACTTTGTAAGAAAATTCCTTGTTCCCAAAGTACATTCTACAGTGCCGTATCCCTTCAAGATAGAGTATTACTTTTCCATGCTATTCCCGCGGAGAAATTGAAACTCGTCTCTCTTGCTTGTCTATTAATTGCAATCAAACACGAGGAAGGTTCAGAAGGACGAGTCCTCTGTAAAAAAGTTCTCAGGGAAACCGAAAAACTCTATTCCCTAGAAAAACTTTTCTATCTAGAGAGAGAAATTCTCACATTTATGGAGTGGAAGGTACGAAGAGCAACACCTGCTCATTTTTTGCAGAATTTTGAAAAATTTTCGTTATATTCGCAAACGGACCAAACAGAACTAAAACCGGTTACTGAGTCCGGAAAAAAAATTACCAGTGCCCGCATCTACAGACATGCCAAATTCTTTTGTGACTTATGCCAAAGAGACATCACATATTTGAGGTACCATCCCTCTCTTTTGGCAGCTTCTGCAATCCTCTGTTCACGCCGAAAATTAAAATTCACTCCTGAGTGGCCCCGTCATCTTAAGCATTACACAACGTATTCAGAAGTGGAGCTAAAAGAGTGCGTTGACCACATTTGGAAAAAGTTTTTAAGCGAAAATATTACCGAGGCGACGCTAATAATAAGACGCAACTTTGATTTACAAAAACCCATTGAGATCGTAAACAATAATCATGATGTCCCCCCCACTTGTGTGCGAGAAAAAATTATGTGGCCTATGAAGAAATGATGCATAAAGATTTAGGAATCGTACTTCCCTTAGATAAGCATGCGACGGAATTAGCCTTCGAAGTTTTAAAGAAGATAAAAACGCTGGCTCCGGTAATAACAGCTATTGGACCCGATCGCTCCCCGCATATCACATTATTTCAAGGGCGTTTTCCTGAGGAAAAAATCGGTAATGTCTTGCAGATTGTGGAAAATTTATCTATTCCTGTTGAAGTAAAGTTACTTCCAGAGCTTATTCAACGCCCTAATGGCAACCTATTTTGGTTGGTGAAAAAAACGGATGTTTTGCAAGACTTGCATCGACAATTGTTGGTCGAAGTGCAACCTTTAACAGACGGGCAGTATCTGCAGCAAGCACAAGATGTTCTCAACGATCCTAACACTGAGGAAGAGATGAAAGAGCGTATCAGAAAATATGGCAATGCTTTGACTGCCGAGTCTTTTCTCCCTCATGTGACACTGTGTCGCATAAAAGATGACATCGAGTTATTTCCTCCTCCCACATATACTTATAGTGCTTCACGATGTATGATTTACTCCTTACGCAATGACGGAAGCATTATCCCATGAATGAGCAATTACACATCCACGATTTAAATCACGAAGGAGAGGGAGTAGCCAAAAAAGAGGGTTACACCCTGTTTGTCGATGGAGCACTCCCCGGTGAAGAGGTAGAAGCGTCTCTTTTTTTAAGAAAAAAGCATTTTGGAAGATCTAAGCTCGAGAAAGTGATTACCTCCTCGCCGGATAGAGTAAGTCCGCCGTGCCCCTATTTTGGCACATGCGGTGGTTGCCAGTTGATGCACCTTAACTACCACAAGCAACTCGAGTTTAAGACCAAGCGGGTAGCTGAATCCTTTAAGAGAATCGGAAAAATAGAAATAGAAGTACTTCCCTGTATCCCCTCCCCCAGTCCCTTAGAGTATCGCAATAAAATCCAATTACCTGTCAGAAAAGAAGGGATCGGCCTCTACCAAAAAAACTCAAATTCCTTGGTCGCAATTGAGGCGTGCAAGATTCACTGTCCACTCGGCGAGCAAGCTTTTCATACCGTCAAAGAAGTGATCAAACAACACGCCATAACTCCTTACAACCCTATAACCGGAACAGGAGAGTTAAGGCACATCCTTATTAAATCGGCTATTCGTACAGGTCAAGTCCTTGTGATTTTAGTCTCCAATGGCGGCGTGTCAGAAAAACTTAAGAGCATTGCTCGTACTATTATGGAAAAAGATAGCGCAATCAAAGGGGTGATGCACAACAAGCAAACCGAGCAAAACAATGTGATCTTAGGCAAGGTGACAACACTTCTCCATGGGAAAGAGACGATACAAGAAGAGTTAATGGACTTAAAATTCAACGTCTCACCCGCCTCCTTTTTTCAAGTGAACCCCCCACAAGCAGAACAGCTCTATGCCAAGTGCCTAGAACTTGCCTCCCTCGATGGTTCTGAAGTTGTCTTGGATGCCTACTGCGGCGTTGGGACACTGACACTTCTCTTTGCCAAGCACGCCAGAGAAGCGATCGGTGTTGAGTGTGTGCCTCAAGCGATCGAGGACGCCAAAGAAAATGCGCGCCTCAATGGCATCACAAACACGCGTTTCCATACTGCTCTTGCTGAAAAATTTATCGGCACTGTGAAACAGGTCGATATCGTCTTACTCAATCCTCCAAGAAAAGGGTGCGATCCCGCTCTTTTGCACGCCCTCAAACCCCTAAACCCCAAAAAAATCCTCTATATTTCCTGCGACCCTGCCACGTTAGCAAGAGATGTCAAGGTGCTCCAAGAATTCGGTTATCACGTGGACACTGTCCAACCTTTCGATATGTTTCCCCAAACAGCACACGTAGAGACTCTGGTTTTACTGACACAAATTGGAGTAAATTAGAAATCAGACTTCTAATTTGTACCAAATTAGAGAGTATGATATGGTGAAAATTAGAAGTTATGTATCAAAGAAGTATCAAAAAAAAATTATCCGCCCTAGCAAAGCAATTTCCTGTAATTGCTCTACTGGGGCCTAGACAGTCTGGCAAGACCACGCTGGTGAAATCACTATTTCCAAATTACGCCTATACAAATTTGGAGAATATCAATCACCAGGAGCTTGCCATCTCCGACCCGCTTTATTTTCTTAAATCTTACAAAAAAAATGGCGGGCTAATCATCGACGAAGCTCAGAACGCTCCTGGACTTTTCTCACAAATTCAGCTTGATGTCGATGAAAAAGGGGGTGAAGGCCACTATATTATCACCGGTTCTCAAAATTTTTTAATGAACGAAAAAATCTCCCAGACACTCGCGGGCCGTGTAGCGATTTTTGATTTACTTCCCCTATCTATCGAAGAGCTTAAAGAGGCGAATCTATTGTCGGAAGATCTCAATACAGCCCTTTTCATGGGAGGATATCCCCGTATTTTCGAAAAAGAACTCTCACCGGAAGATTGGTACCCGAATTACATTCGAACGTATCTAGAAAGAGATGTGCGTCAGATGAAGAATCTTGTTGATTTATCTACCTTTCAACGCTTTCTTAAGCTATGTGCCGGCAGAGTCGGACAGCTCGTCAACTTCTCTGATCTTGGAAGAGATTGTGGCATTTCGTATCAAACAGCCAAAGGGTGGTTGTCTCTTTTGGAGTCAAGCTTCATCCTTTTTATGCAGCCGCCATTCTATCAAAATTATTCCAAACGTGTCGTCAAGTCGAAAAAATTATATTTCTACGATACGGGACTTCTGTGCTCCTTGCTACAAATTGAATCAGCAGAAGAGCTTGCTCATCACTATTTACGTGGCAATATCTTTGAATCCTACATCGTCTCTGAGTTAATCAAAAAACGACTCAATCAAGGAAAAAGACCCAATTGCTATTTTTGGAGAGATCAAAAGGGAAATGAAGTGGATTGCATTCTTGAGAAAGGGGACCAACTTATTCCCATCGAGATTAAATCCGGACAAACCGTCTCGAAAGACTTTTTTAAGTCACTTTCCTATTGGTGTGAACTCTCAAAAACACCTCCAGAAAATGCCTATCTCATATACGGCGGTGACGAAAACCAGGTCCGTCGAGAAGGCAATGTTTTGAGTTGGTCTTCTTTCAACAATCTAAGTTTTTAACAGCAATTTAGAGTAATAAAGGCACGATCACCAAAGAAACAATGGACATTAGCTTGATAAGAATGTTCATTGAGGGGCCGCTTGTGTCTTTGAAGGGATCACCCACCGTATCACCTACAACAGCAGCCTTGTGAGAGAAGGAGCCTTTTCCGCCATGTGCACCGGCTTCGATATGCTTTTTGGCGTTGTCCCATGCGCCACCGGCGTTCGCCATAAAGAGAGCAAGAAGGACGCCGCTTAAGGTAGCGCCGGCTAACATGCCGCCGAGAGCTTCGATTCCTAAGAATACCCCAACAGCTATGGGAGTGATGATCGCTATAAGTCCGGGAATGATCATTTCAACAAGCGCTGCGCGGGTAGAAATCGCGATGCAGAGATTGTAGTCAGGTTTTGCTGTGCCTTCCATCAACCCTTTAATTTCTAGAAACTGCCGCCGCACTTCCTGCACCATT
>JAJFMB010000311.1 GCA_021772355.1 Chlamydiota bacterium
CTTGCAAACCGCATTATTGATTGCTTTGCAGCAAAAAACGGCAAGCCAACAAAAGGACAAGATTCCTATCCATTAGGTGAAGCTTACATAAAACACTTAGACACACTATCGTAATACATGATTGACTATGGAAAGATCACAATCCCCAGGCGTGCGCGCCACTGCTTTCACGGGCAAGAGCCTTTCACATCTGGGGCTGAGTATGTTTCTCTCATCATAGAGGAACCTAAAGATCTTATTAGGCAAGATTACTGCATGGAATGTTGGAATCATGTGCAGAGTCAATTGCCCTCAAAAATCTATTGGAAAGCCAAACTTCCCGAGAAAAGTGAGGGTAATCCTGAAGAACTATCACATAATGAAAAAGTCTTTGCTCTATTAAGGGAGTCGGACGATGTTACAACCTGTTTTGTTCTAGCTCTATACCTCGCGCGTAAAAAAAAGCTTATTTTGCGCCAGGACTTAGAGGAGGCAATGATTTATGAGGTGCCTGAAACAGAAGAGATGATTGTCGTTAAAAAAGTAGACCTCTCTCTTTTGGAAGAGACGAAAGTTCAGCAATCGATCGCAGATTTGCTGAAATGAAAGACCAGCTCACTGATTTTTTCTTGTATATCTCTTCGGAAAAAGGGTTGTCTCCCAATACTTTGGAGGCGTATCAGCGCGATCTTTCCTCATTCGTGGCCTTTTTGAAAACACGTGGTTTGACGGATGTGAAAGCAATTGCGCATGAGAATATCGTCTCATTTTTAAGTCTTATGCGCACACAGAACTACTCCTCTTCTAGCGTGTGCCGCTGTATGATCACCATTAAAGCTTTTTTCCGTTTTTTAAAGCGGGAAAATTATGTTCCAAATAATCTGGGACTTTATCTTGAGACACCAAAGCTGTGGCAGCTTATTCCTGATATCCTAAGTTGTAAAGAGGTTGATCTTTTGTTAGAGCAGCCAGATGTCACGACGATGGTGGGGTGTCGTGATAAAGCGATACTAGAAGTTCTATATTCAAGTGGTTTACGTGTTTCTGAGGTGTGCGGCTTAACACTTTACTCTGTTGACGATCATTTTGTACGCGTCTTTGGTAAAGGGAGAAAGGAGCGGCTCGTTCCCATCGGAAAACGTGCAGTCGAGGCTGTTGATCAGTATCTTTCTCTTTATCGCTCGCAGTTTGACAGCGAAAAAATGCAGACATTATTTCTTTCTCAAAAAGGAAAACCGATCGATCGTACGATGGTGTGGCGCCGTATAAAAACGTACGGAAAACAAGCGGGAATTACCAAGGCGATCTCTCCTCACACAATGAGGCACTCTTTTGCTACGCATTTGTTAGATAATGGAGCGGACTTGCGCGTCATTCAGGAGATGTTAGGTCATGCCAACATTAGCAGCACTGATCGCTACACCCACATTAGTTCTCAACATCTACTTCAGTCGTTTGAACGTTTTCATCCACGTTTACAGTGATGTTGATCGGTTTATCACCACGCGCAATGATTTTGACCTCGCCCTCGTGAATCTCATGATATGTTCCCTTTTTCTTTTGCGCTTCAACAGATAAGTGCCTTCCGATTTAACACGATATGCGAATGGAAATATGTTCTTTCAGAATATGAATGAGGCGTGACTTGCTCGTCAATGACTCTTTGCTGCAGAGGCTAGAAGGGGGTAGATCCCTCTTGTGGCCATATCAAGGGTTTCTAAATTACCGCCCACATATAAATTCGTATGACTTTCTGCTGTTCCTTCTAGAAAAATATTCCTCGCTATCGAATCGGAGACAGATTCGTAATCCTCAATCTTCATTGCCTCTTTGCCATAGATCTTCGATACAAAATTGTTCGTCAGATAGTCTAAAGGAGCAGCATGGTGAGCGCGTTCGTTTAAACAGGCGGGATAAAACTGCCCACGGAAAACCTTTGCCCCTGTTGCCTCTAACTGTCTATGAAAATTGGGATCGAACCCACCCTCATTGGAAAAATAGTGGTCTCGAAGAGCCTCGATAAGGATAATTTTTCTGCTCTTAAGTGGCGAGTGATGAGCCGAGTCATTCAAAAAATTAATCAAGGCTGTTTCAGGGTCTGCAGCCCAACCAGATATACGTACAGCGCAGTCGAGAATTTGCCTCATGGGAAACGTGTAAAGTTTTATTATCGCCTTTTTTATCGACGTGAGTCCCCGGTTGATGATCAATGTCCCAGGAATTAGGTCCTTGTCCTCAATAGAAAGACTATCAAATTCACTTATGATGATGTTTCCCATCGAGTTTGTGATAATGGAATCGAGTTTGACTCCATTTTTTTTCAATGCTCGCATGACCAGGAGTGGACCTAAGGCCTGATCTTGAACATTCAACGGCTTCCAATCCGTTTCTTTATTATTGGTGATTTGCTTGTGTCCATAGAAGGAAAAAAGAACGAATCTCAGAGACTTTCCATTAATTGGTTTCTTTGATTCCACAATACGAGTATTGAAAACAAAAGACACATTATCGGAATCCACATATATCTTGGAATCGCTAATAGAAAAATATTTTCTAACAGTCTTCAACTCATCATCTCTGCCATTATCGGAAGCAATTGTCAATCGTGAAACAAATTCTGACGCCTCAGAATGAAGCAGATTGCAAGCTTTATTTAAATCAGGCCTATTTAAGGGAAATAAAAAATTATCTCTTAAAAACACCGATATAATACGCCGAACACTTCGAACTACCTTTCTAACAGTCATCAGTAAAGCAGATCCCGGCCCGATTACGTCCTGATCATTCTGGCATAAAGCTATCGGGGTATTATCAAAATAAAGAGCCGATGGAACCGTTCTGGCGCTCGTTGAATTTAATAGCATATCTATAGAAATTTATATTTTGGATTAAATACTCTTTAAGGTTCATAACTTTAGCAGGTTATGGATAAATGTTCTAGATTTAAAATTAAACATAATAAATTAATTAATGTTCTTAAAAAGTATGCAAAATATAGTTCTTCAGCATTTTTGATGAGATGATTTTTTCAACAAAGCCTGAAAATAGCTGGTCTTCTCTTGATGCATTGCGACTCATTAACTCGTCATTCAGGAGATGTTAGGTCATGCTAATATTGGCAGCACAGACCGCTACAC
>JAJFMB010000312.1 GCA_021772355.1 Chlamydiota bacterium
ATGAAAAAACTTTTATTATTATTCAGTTTTGCGCTTGTCATGCACGGATCGTCAGCGCACGCAAACGTAACCTTCGGAAACTCTATTATCGACGTTTCTGCTACCGGAGTACGCGTTTTCTCAGGTCGTGTCGGTGTCGATGACAATGGAAATGCTATTGCAGTATGGAACTTCGACGGAACCGTTCAGGCAAGGCGCTTAAACAGCTCCGGTGCTATTAATCCTACCACTGACTTATTCGTCAGCGCTAATAGCATCAACGAGCTCGACCTGAGCGTTAACGGTGGTGGAGATTCGGTTGCTATCTGGAGTAATCTTACAACAGACCTCGTTCAAGTTTCTAACTTTGATTTCACATCTTTTACCCCAACGCTGCACACATTTGCATCTACTGGCACGCTTCCATTGAGCGTTAACGTCTCTATCAATAACAATGGAATCGCCTTCGCACTTTGGTCTGATGGTCCCTCTTTTTCCACATCACGACAGTATTGGTCTCGCTGGGATGGATCCTCTTGGACAGCACCTGCTACAATCAACACATTTACAACCCCCGAAGACAGCGGCGCAATAGGAGTTGACCCAACGAATAAGGCAATTGCCGTCTATAGAAGAGAAACCACGGGAACGCCCCTTTTCGTATACCGAGTGGAAGCCTCAATTTATACCGGTAGTTGGTCAACACCCACCCCTCTTACCGCCGATGATCTAAGCATTGGAACTCGCTCAATAGAGCTCGCTGTAAGTAAAAACGGCACAGCCATTGCAGCATGGGAAAACAGTGGTATTATTGAAGCTTCACGCTATGATGGAGCAGCCTGGTCATCATCAGCTACGATACCACCGGATGACATTTCCGGTTTTGTCGCTAATATTACTGATTCTATTACTATTAGCATTGGAATGGATGATAACGGCAATGCCGTTGTGGTTTGGGATACGTTTCCTTTTTCTCTTCCAAACGGCAGTATACAAGCCAACTATTTTGTCCAGGGAGTGGGCTGGTCAACACCTGTTACCATTTCTCCATTAAATGAGAAATGTGTCGACCCTAATATTTCCGTCTACCCCAATGGCGATGCTGTGGCCTCCTGGACAAATGAGGACGGCGCAGAGCCAATCATTCAATCCGCTTTTTTTGATTTCTCTACAAAAACATGGCAAAACAACACTCCTTTTACACTTTCTTCAAGTGTATCCGAATCTTTTCGCCCACAAGTTGCTGTCAGTCAAGACAGATCGGCCTACATTGTTTGGGCAGAATACGAATCCGTTTCTCCTGTTGAAGGCAGCATTCAAACGCGAATCGGCGAGGCACCTATTCCACCTCCCCCTCCTCCTCCTCCAACACCACCGGAACCACCACAAGATCTCAACATAAAACAAAAACTCAACCGCTTTCCCACCCAGAGCGAGATATTTAATGTCTTGACATGGACGGCGAGCACCACGGAAAATGTCGTTCTCTACCGCATTTTCCGGAATGGATCCTTTGTAACAGAAATTCTGGCAAACGAACCATTTAGGTATGAAGACCACAACCGCCTTTCCGGGAGACGCTATACCTACGAAATTTTCGCAATCGATGCCGATGGATTGGTTAGCGATCCGGCCACGTTTACGATAAACTAGCCTTTCGTTTAACGCGCCAGCATATGTTGGCGCGTTTCTACACTTCTTCCTTGAACCCCAGATTAGGTCACAATGGGCGAGGGACGTCGCTTCATAGATAAGTCGTATAAAAAGATCGTCAGACAAAATTAGGGCACAATTAGGGGTTGAAATAGAAGAGATAAGCTTTTACAAGAGGGTTATGGACGATCCATTTTGTATTAGCAACATTTCCTTCATGGTGGCGCACTATATTGCGATCATCATAGGTTTTCTCATTATCTGGTATTTAAGTCTTTACGCTTGTAAGCGTCTGATAAATGGAGATTCCGTCAGAAAATTTGAGAAGCGCACCAGAGTTCCTGTTTTACTTTCACTCTTTGGAATCCTGCTCCTACACACAGCAAATGCTCAGCTCCCTGAATCTGCTCGGTCCCCTGTCACTCATACAGCAACGGTCCTACTCATCAGCGCATTTGGTTGGTGGCTGATGGTCATCTTGCGTACTGCCTATCGCTATTGCGTCAAAAAATTAGACCTGGAAGGCTCCGAAGATCCCGGCAAAAAGTCAATGCATACCCAACTTGAGTTACTCTACCGTATAGGCACCATCGTTATTATCATTTTAACACTCTCCTCGATTTTCTTATCTCTACCGGTAGTCAACGCCCTCGGCTGGGGTCTATTAAGTTCTGCAGGTATTGCGGGAATTGTCGCCGGTATTGCTGCTAGACCCGTTCTTTCCAATATGCTGGCAGGCATCCAGATTGCAATTACAAAACCAATAAAAATGAATGATGTCCTCTTAGTTGAGGGAGAATGGGGAAGAGTTGAAAAAGTCAATATGACCCATGTCGTCTTGCGCATTTGGGATTTACGTCGTCTGGTCCTACCTATTTCCTACTTCATCGAAAAGCCTTTTCAAAACTGGACCATAGAATCAAGCGAGCTCCTAACTAGCTTTTTCATCTATTGCGACTACACCGTTCCCGTTGAGGCTGTGAGAGAAAAGCTCAAAGAAATTCTACATTCGACACCCCTTTGGGATCGTAGAGTCTGTGTCCTGCAAGTAACAGATGCCGATCAAAAAACGATTCAGCTGCGCCCCCTCATGAGTGCGCGTACCTCCTCTGAATGCTGGGATCTCAAGTGCTATGTAAGAGAAAAGCTCATTATTTTCCTCCAAACAAACTACCCCGAAGCCCTTCCAAAACTCAGAATACAAACAACCCCTTAACCTTACTTGCGTTATGATAATAAAATATTTATAATGTAATTATGGCTAGATCAATACCACACTCTCCTCCCCCGGCTAACGCCTTTTATCAAAGGGTGATGTCCTACCCATCCTCTGGAAACAAACTAAAACCTGCCAAAATAAAACCCAAGCCTACCTATAAAAAAGACGCAAAAGTGAAAAAAGCGGCAGGTAAGCTCAAAGCACTTCTTAAAGTGAGCAAAACGGGTCATACTGGGGATTTTTCTGAAAAGAAAAGAGCTTTTTTTAAGAATCATTTAAAAAATTTAAGCAGAGAGCAGGTTGACAGACTCAAGAAAAAAATTGATCATATCGCAAAAGACCTTATGTCCGGATCCAATGAAGAAAAAGAGTTCAAGCACCTTCAACACCTTGTCAAAGAAACTGTTACCCCCCTCTTACGCACCTCCGTTGAATATGTCAATGACCTAATCTTACGCATTCAAGAGCGTCTTGAAGAATTTCCAAATCTAAAGCTCATCTATGATGGCAACAACCACCACGAAATACGTCTCAATCGAAAAAAACTACCAATACTTTCCTTTGCTCGAGAATATTTTTCCGATCTAATCGAAGAATATAAGTCCCTTGTAGCGCAAGGCGCGATTATTCCCAGTCACGGCGAAAAACGGGGCTCCTCCTTTGTTATTCATGTCATTATTAATTCTTTTGAATAAAATAGTAATAACAATATACAATATTGGACTATTTTATTTATCTGATTAACTATCGGTAGCTGCGGCCCAATGTCATCAACATATGGATTTACCATCACCGCTTGAAATTCATGACCTTAACCGAACGAAGGTGGGGTGATTTATCTCCCTCGCTTGAAGACATTGAGCCCCGGCCATCCCTCCGATCCCCTAACAGCTAAGCCATCTTGGGCTCTGACCCCTAAAAAACAGTAGAAGGTAATCCGTTTTTTTCGCACCCAAATTAATAATATCTTTACATTAAGATAGTGTAAGTAATTACTTTTTTAATTGCTATATATGATATAATTATAATTTAAACCATCTAGAAGTTTATTATGAAGATATTAGAAGGGAAATTATTATCTATATTACAGGATTCCTCCAATCCTGTGGTCTTTGAGACGACGGTGAAGCAAACTTATGTTCCCGCCCTCTTTCGGAACTCCCTTGTGTCCCGCAAATCTCTTGAGGGGAGAATGACAGTCTACATCAGGGATCACGCTAATATTGATAACGAGAGTGACCGATGGAGAAAGGTCGTTGAGCAAGCTAATCTAAACGCTGAGGAATTCGACAGTCTCACCGAAACACAAAAATACGCCTACTACCGCTTTGTCAAAAAAGTGAGCACGGAAAAAAATCTGACCAAAAAACAAAAGAAAGAAGGTCAATCTGATCTGAAGGAAGAAACCCAATCGCTTCTGCAAAAGCAAGAGAAAAGCGGAGAGAAGAGTGATAAGGCTTCGCTGTACGCCATACTTTCTCCTGCTGGCTCATTCGTTGAGCTTTCTCTTAAACCCTTACTACACAACTTGGGCAAGGTGTGTGATGACAAGAAACTGAAAGGAACTTGGGATCAAGCTTTGGCAAAACAAGAAAAGGTCGAAGCAATCATTGCGTCGGGGAAAAAGGAAGACTTAAAAGAACACGCACAAGCAACAGCCGACTCCCTGAAGCAGATGAAAGAGGGGGACAGGACGCTCATATTTGCAAAAACTCCCACGATTGCCGGTAATCTTAACCCTGGAAAAATCTCGGATAACCCTCTTTATCGGGAGGGGGGGACATTTCTTTTCTCAGATAGTGATGCTGCGCTATTGGCCAGATTGCTGGTTAATAAAGCATCGCCAGAACTTCGTGCTGCTTTGAAAAATCAACAGCTCACACCACAGATCAAAGAGATCATGCAAAAAAGGGAAAGCGTTGAGCTCTCTTGGTTAAGTCAATCGTTATTTCAAGGAAAGCCCCTCTGGAAGAAGATCTTATTAGCTCCCGCAGAAGGGATCAGGTGGCTAACCAATCGAATTGTGAAAGAGTATTTGCAATACCTCTTCGATCATATCTCCGAGCCCCTTAAAGATGTTTTATCCGAAGAATTGATGCATGAGCTCTACCAACTCATTTTGGAAGACAAAGAAATAGGGGAAGTGCTGGATAAAAAACTTCTAAAATATACGGAAAACCATATTAAGACCATCCAAGACAAGGTCTCAAATACACTGACCAGGGTTGGCGAATCGGTCCCTCCAATCGTAACATCCATGATAAAATATCTTGGTTATGGATCAATGGGGCATTCAGCACAACCTTTTTGGGTAGAGGTAACGAAACAAGAAAACGGTAAATTTTCTCTTTCAGTATACGTATCTGGCCAAGCAGCACAGGGACAATACAGCGAAAATGGAAAGTATCAATCCATCATACGCTATCATGATTTGGATCACGAGCAGTTAGATGAAGCATTTTTTCACCGCCTTTATGGCTATCAAGCGTTTCCTGCTTGGGATTCTTCGATTGGATACACCTTTGATGATGTCTACAATGGTCTTCTTCAGCCCCTCGGAGTTCCAGTCTCCACCGATAAAGACCCCACAACAGTAAGTGATGGCGCTCACCTCAGCTCAAGTCATTCCCGAATCGCTCGCGAGTATGTGCAAAAAGAAGGAATAAATGCCGAAAAGCTCTACTTTCAGATGAAGGTACAAGCGTTTTGCGATCTTTGGAACAGTAATGAGCGGCGAGGTCTACTTGAAAGTATCGAACGATTAAACGATGAAGCAAAAGAGTTATACGAAAGGGAAGTCATCGGCTCCGATGAATTTCAGATTGTCTCAGCTACCTTGCGCGATGCCAAAAACTCTATTCCAAAAGAAAACACAGAGCAACCCAAATTATTTCCTTCGGAGTGGAAAGAATCCGCAAAAAATCTGCTTGCCACAACGGGATGGTCAACAACAAGACAGAACGTTGTTCGCGATCTTTTAATCGACAGCTTAGGAGAGGAAAATGAGGAAAAAATCGATGAGCTCTTAAAGACTGTCAAGGAAGAACTGGGAGAAATTGAGGCAAAACCCTCAGAGGTTGAGTACCCTCCAACGATAAAAAAAATTAGGTATCTCTCGACGGCGATTGCCGTTGCCGAATGTGCGTTATGCATACTACTAGAACCTTTGGTCTTTCTATCGCAAATGATCACTTCATTGGCAATAAGGACATTCACCAAATATTTTCCCGGACCAGCGCGCACTATTCAGCGAATGAAAAGACGTTTTATGGCAAAAGCACTTGCCCCTCTTCTATTCACACCAGAACAGCTAGGTCAATACAATTGTTTGATCTCATACCTCCAACAATCGCTTTTGAAAGAAGGAGAGCTGTCATTTACCACGCAGCCTTCAAATAAGGCCGACGAGGAAATGGTGTTATATCCCCAAAATTCAACTGCAGTTTATGTCCCGTTATCAAAAAGAGCTGAGTCTTCACGTCTAAAAGTTTTCCTCGAAGAAGATGTAGAAATAACTGCAAAAAATTTCACTAGTGAGCTGACACGATGGATAGAACAGGCCAATACTCTAGAGGAGAGTGAAAAAGTTGTCTTTCTCAACATGCGTATGAAGAAAATTCCCGTCCCTACTCATGGTGGTGATATCTGGAACCAGATAAAAGACATAAATGCCTGTATGGAAGCGATCGCAACTATCGCTCTTATTCTAAGCAATAGTAAAGGTATTTTCTCTGAGGAACAATCAAAACACCTGATCGTTAATCTATACATCCTTTATGGCGGTATGGAAAAGCTGGCAAAGCGCTCCCCAGAGGCGCACCTCGATGGTTTTTATGCAAATTATGAAGGGCTGCTCTTTTGGATTTCTCAAACGAATTTCCGTATTTTTGATACTGAAGTCGCTAACCGACTAGAACTTATTGAAGGCTATTTTTTTCACGAAGATTTAAGGTGGAAGCAGTGCTTGTTTCGTGAAAGTGTGGAAAACCAACTCGACTCCAATACAATCGCATACTTCGATCGTCTGTTGGAGATTCCCGCTATCAGAGAGCATTTAGAAGAGTATGGAGTCACAGACGCTTCTCCGCATGCAGAAAAGATGGCTTATCTCTTTGCAAACCCTTCTAGAATTAACTATTCTAAGGACAAGGAAAAACTACAATCATCGGTTAATTCCCTTTCTAAATTTCTAGAAAACTATCTCGTCCAAGAGGATAAAGATCCAAAAATTGCTGAAGAGATCGCCAAGATTATTGAGGATCTAAAACACCAGAAAAAGGTTTACAAAGAGGATACCTACCAAGGAATCTTGCCTCTGCCTTTTCAGCTACTTAGGACTGTAGATCTTATTTGTAACAATAATCTGAAAAATTTTGCTAAAACCTGTCATTCCCGAACCCTTCTAAACCTAGAGAATATCTTCGACTCCCACTATCACATCAATGAGCGCACCCATATTGTTCATGATTTTGTGAAAGTGATCACAGCTGGAAGAGTCTGTGGGGAAAAGATCGAAAAAGATTCATTATTCAGAAAGTTACCTCTTGCTTCAACAACATTTAAGGGAAAAAATTGCAAAGTCGTCAGAGAAGATTTTCGCGCAAACAGTCCTGAGGAACAACAAAAGAACATCACGAGTCAAAGATTCTATAAATCTTGGCAAGAGCCTGACACTCTTGGGTTAGTGGATTCTCATACCACTCAAAATTCAAGACAACAGCATGAAATCATCAATAACCCTTCGAAATTTAACTACGCTGGGGAAACGTCTCATCAATTTTCAAAACTAAATAGTGAAGAAAGAAAAATCTTGGAAATGATCTGGATTGATGCCGAGGATGAACCCATTCGTGTGCTCGCCTTCTTTAAAGAGAGAAAACATCTGTTACTATCTAAGGAGTATCGCACGCTTCTAGAAATGTCTCTACTTAGGGGTAACCTTCTAAGAAAACAACTTCAAGACAACCCCGAATTTTATGCTACAGCCCAAGAATTTTTTACTGAAGCTGTCGAGTTCTTTTCGAAAAACCATTCTGTAGAAAAAATGCATCTCATACGTATCTTTACACTGCTTTCTATCGAAGCAGAATCGTGTGGGATCAACATCCCCTTTGACTTCGCTTCGTACTACCAAAAAACTATTCCTCCATCGCAAATCTACTACTTTTTAGCTCTGCGTTATTGTTTAAAGGATCCCAATCGAGTGGAATGTGAAGAGCGGAAACAGATCAGCCGTGATTTAATTACGGGATGTAGCACAAAGAATTCTAATGCCATCGAAACTGAGAACAATCAGGTTTTTGAAGAGGTTTGGCATAAATGGAAGCCTTGTATCCAAGAACTGATGAACACTGATAGCAATTTTCGCAACTCCCTTTGCGACTCCATAAGCAAAAGAAAAGGTTATGATCCTGAATCTGCCTCTGAAAGGGAATGGACTGGCACCTACCCCATTTTTCATCTCGGAAATTTTGCTCTTAACGTAGAAACAGGTCAAGAAAATGAAGTAAAAGACCACATAAAAGTTATCATTAATCTGCAGTTGAAAAATCTCTTCTCTGCGCAAATTTTAAAAGATATTACAATATTAGAAATGAAGGAGGGAAAATTCACCATACAGGGTACTAACGTCACTGTAGAGTTGGATATGGCCACTAATCACCTCCAATTTTATCAAATGGTCGAGGGAAAGAGGTATCAATGGGTAAGGACACCCTCTCATCAGGAGCTAACAAGCTGGTGGATTGAAACCGACAGTGATAGCAACATGAAGCACCTTCTCAAACTCCATGACGGAAAAATCATATCCCGTCTCCGTGTTAATACAAACGATCCAGTAGGAAAGTATTGGAAGAATCTTCAGGTGACATTGCAAAATGAAGATCTCAATATCGATGGTGAATGGTTAGAGCGTGTGCCACTCCCAAGTTCGTTGGGAGCCTTGACATGGTTCCAACGTGAGGAAAATATCCGTTGCTATGTCTCAACTTATGATCGCACTCAAGTTAAAATCATTGAGTTCATTCAGTTTGGTCTAAAATTTAAAGTCGAAAACGGAAAGGCAAAAAGTGTCTCTGAATTTCCAGGATTTCACCTTGCAAAACAACAAAAGTTCTCTGACTTTGAGCAAGCTCTAGTACTTGAAAATGACTTTCATGAAAAAAAAGTGCTCTTACCTAAAAATAGTGTGGGTTGCGCCTTCTTAACCGGGGTTTTCGGTGCAGACTCTCAATGGGTCAATGGAAAGATAAAAAGTAAGGTCGGTAGTGCTCTAGAACTCCAAGAGGGCTACTGCACATATTCCCTAGACTCTAAGGGGAATTTAATCAGTAGCGACCCGACTGCGACAGCTAACCTTCTCATTTACTATCTTGGAAAAGGAAATGATAAGGCAGCGAATAAGTATCTAAAATCTTTAGAGGGAATGGCTAAACGATATCCCCTATCGCAGGAGGTCAAAGATCTGATTTCACTCGCTATAGCCGCAGGTCTCTTTTCTGATAAGGAACAACATACACTTGTTGTGATGCGGCTTATGGCCCTTTTAGAAGAAAATAGAGACCTCCACCCCTCAGAAGATAAATACTCAAAATTTACCCTTCCCACACCTATAACATTTTGTCTCCGTCAATATTACTATTCACAGTATCTCAGTATGCGAAAACGGATAAAAAACCCTCTTAGTCCCTATCAGGAGTTGTCCATTATCCGTAGCATGCAACGGGATATGA
>JAJFMB010000313.1 GCA_021772355.1 Chlamydiota bacterium
CAAAGCGATCAGGCGCTTCTGCAGCTTTTGGCACAAAGCGTGATCAGATTCAAGCTCGGGTAATCTTGTTCCCTGAGGGCAATGGGAGGCCCAATCATTATTCACAGTACCGGGAACGATCAATGAGGCTCTAATGTTCCAACGAGAGGCTTCAACTGCTAAAGCTTCTGTAAGCCCTTCCACAGCAAACTTAGAGGCAGCATAGAGACCTAATCCGGGAATAGCGCGTATGCCTGAAGTACTACTGATATTGATGATATGGCCACTGTTTTGTGCACGCATATGAGGCAAAACAGCTTGTGTCATGCGCATGACGCCGAACACATTCACATCAAACAAAGCCTTGGCTTCTTCAATTTCGATCGTCTCTTCAGTACCGACTATTCCATAACCGGCATTATTAACAAGCACATCAATTCTTTTGGCCTGCGCCATTATCGTGTCAACAGCTTGAGTGACAGATACATCATTGGAAACATCCATTTGGACATAATGAATTTCAGAAGCCTCTTCAGGAACACTTCTAGTTGCCACCCAGACTTGCCATCCTTTCTCCTGAAAGGCTTGCGCAGTTGCAAAACCCATGCCTTGCGAGCCACCGGTAATGACAACAACTCTTTCTTCAGCAAAAGTAACCGAACAGCAAACAAGAGCTAGTGCTAGCAAATATTTATTCATCTAAGGGTTCTCCATTTTTGATTTTTTCCCACTTTTCACGCGAGCATTTGCACTCCCACGTGCGCCACTTCTCTTCATTGCGGTATTGGCCCATTTCATTATCTTCCACCCAGTGTAAATCATCATCATTTGGTATACGATCAACAAAAACCATTCCATTTAAATGATCAATTTCGTGTTGAAAAATTCTTGCCACATAACCCTGGTGTCTCTCTGTGACCAGCTTTCCGTCCCGTTTATAAGCTGTGACTTCTATCTCTTTTGGCCTTGTAACGATGCCACACACACGACTTGTAGAATAGCACCCCTCATACCAGGTATCTGCTTCTTCGGACTCCCATGTGATTTGAGGGTTAATATATGCTTTTAAATCGGCGACATGCCCTTTGCCATCAGCAGCGATGTCAACAAGAATAATACGTTGCGAAATCCCAATTTGCGGAGCAGCCAGTCCCACTAAGATCGACTTGGAACGATCTTCACGATTGCCATAGGCAATATTATACATATGTTCAATTATGTACTGTACTTCATCAGAAGCAATGCTATCGGCGGCAACTTCTGCAGAAGCTTCTCTTAATATAGGATCAGAAGGTGTGACAAAACTCATATTTTTTTCCTCAAATGCTTAAATTTGGCAGGCGAGAACAAAAAGAGATAGCACGATGGATATTATTTTCATACTTTTTTCCATGATATTTTCTTGGTTAATAGGTAGGGGACTCCACTAGACAACCATAGCCCGAAGAAAAGTGGAAAGATCGTCGTTATTGCCTCGCGCCACTGCAAGTTTGGGATGTATCTTAAACTATAATGAAGGGCAAAAAGACCGCCAATTCCTAAGATAATCCCGAGAATCCGGTCCCATCGCCTTAGCGGCTCTCTTAATTCTAGATGGTAGGTTTTAGCAATCCAAAGGCCGATGTTTAGTCCGAGACATGACAGGAGAACTTGCACCGTTACACTCGTCGGCGATAATACAAGAGCCAAAACAGCAACTCCACCTGCAATCAGTAACTTTTGCAATTTGGATAAGGGCGGATACGTCTCTTTAATCCAAGGAAACAGACGATAGTAGACAAGAAGAAGGATCCCGGCACAAAACCAGCCTCCTAGAACATCGGTATAAAAATGCACACCTAAAAATACTCTGGAGAAACTCACTATTGCGATATACGTCACTCCTATTACCCAAGCCCACCAGTTACGAAATGTCCTAATGAATATCGTTCCAAGCAAGAAACAGCTCTGGGCAGCACCGCTCGGAAAACCCCAAGAGGATGATAGTGAGACGAGCGCTACATGGGGGTTGAAGTGAAAAGGGCGGGGCTGTTCAAATACCATTTTGCAAAAAAAGTTAAACCACACGGACAATAGGGTGATGTAGAAGATTCTCAAACCTGACTGTTTAGAAAAGCCAAACCAAACGACGGGAATAAGTACCAAAAGAAATCCTATTGAATCAAAGAATACCATCGAGCGAAAAAACAGGTCGACATAAGGCCCTCGAATGACTTGCAAAGCCTCTATATAGGGCATTTCAAAGAGATGAATTTTTTCAAATATTTGTTCCAACATTTTTTATCTTCCCAAAAAGAACTCTATTATTTACGATGCTGCAAAAAATTAAGAGGTCATTATGTGTATTAAAACTCATTTCCGTCACCTACTTTTTTTCACTTTTGTATTCACTTCATCTCTTTCGGCACAATCCTTCGAAAAAGAGAGGGAGCACCTGTTGAATCTGTTGGGGGGAGAATGGGTTTCTCAAGGCATATACGCTGCCACAAAGCTAGAAATACCTGATCACCTAGAGAATGGGCCCAAGCACATTTCAGATTTGGCAACACTAACAGACACGCATGAAGAATCTCTTTACCGCCTTTTGAGCATGTTGGCAAGTCAAGGAATTTTTCGTGAAGAAAACGGTAAAGTCTTTGCGCAAAATGAAACCAGTCAACTACTCGTTAAAGACCATCCTTTTTCCTTAAAGGCCATCACCCACTTCTATACAGAAATATTAAGTAAAAGCTGGGAAGGATTAGTCGATGCTGTTAAAACGGGGCAACCGGGCTTCAATCACGTTTATGGACAACCGGTGTTTCCCCATTTCCAGCAAAATCCTGAACAGTTCCAGCTCTTCCAGCAAGCGATGATGGAAAAGGCCAAGTCCGTGACCCACAGCTGCTTAGAAAATTACAACTTTAGCCATTTTTCCACAGTTTACGACATTGGTGGAGGCAAAGGACACTTTCTAAGAGGCATCATCGCCAAAAATCCTAAGGTTACCGGTGTACTATTTGATCTTGCAGATGCTATCGACGAAGTTAAGAATACTATGCCCCCCACTATCAACTGCATTTCAGGAAATTTCTTTGAGCAGGTTCCCGCAAACGGCGATTGCTACTTACTTAAATCTATTATCCATGATTGGAATGATGGTGATGCCAAAAAGATTCTTACTCAGTGTGCCAAGGCAATGCATCCTCAAAGTACTCTGCTAATTGTAGAGCCCATATTGATGAACCAAAATACTCAAGACTATGCGAAGCTTATGGACATTCTAATGCTAAATGTTACAGGCGGAAAAGAGCGTTCACACAGTGATTTCCAAAGGATTCTTGAAGAATCGGGATTTCAAATCAAACAGATCTATCCAACGTCTACCGAGTTCTATTTGATCGAGGCAAAACTCAATCTGAATTCCTGACGGTAATCAGGTATTTGATGACTTCAAAGTGAAGAGAACCGTCCTCTTTTGGAGGATTGCGTTTGATAACCTCCTCCCAAGTTTCATCTAGAAATTCTTCGTGATACTGTTCCGGTAACACAAAGAGATAGATTAGATACGCCTTGATCTGGTTGATAAATTCTTCTTTCCCCTTGAAAGACTCTTTCACATGTTCCTCACGAAGATCAACAAAGTTGAAGCCCGATTGATAAATAGAGGTGCTGTAATCCTCTAGTGAGTGCTCTGCCCTTTTCTCCGGTATAGCTGTAAATTTTTCCTGCCATTTTTCCCTATTTGCTACAGCCACTATAGGTACATGTAGACTGGAAAGAGGGTATGTTACAATCAAAACAGAACCATTTGGCTGTAAAACGGACTTAATTTTTTCAAACAGTGCATCCAAATCGTGAATCCAGTGAATCACATTAAATAAGGTAATCAGATCAAAGCGTTTTTCAGTTTGAAACAGCGTAATATCGCTCTTGATAAATTCAATATTTGGATAGGAGCGCTTCGCAAGATCTAACATAGAAGAGGATCGATCAACCCCGGTCACGCTTCCCTCTGGAACTTTCGCAGCCACCTCATTGGTTAAACTACCGTCGCCACATCCAAGATCCAGTACATTCTCATCACCACGAAATGGATAGGATTCTAAGAGACCTTTCGCATATTTGTTTTGAATATGAGAGTGTTTGCGGTATTGCTCGGCATCGATCTCTTTTCGCATGCCCTTTTTTTGCAGTGCAAGAAACAGAAAGTCGCTGTCCATTTTGGAAATATGAATTTTTTGCTTTTCCAAGATAAAATAGTCATCATGAACAAGGTTAAGCAGTTCCTCTTCTTGAATAAAGCAAAAGTAGCGTTGGTCTCCAGTTTGTGTAGGATCTAACTCCCCTTCAAAATCCCCTAGTATCATACTAAGAAATAGAATTCCCTCTTCTTTAAGCAGTGAGGTTATTTTTTTAAATGCAGCCTTTTGCTCATTTCTAGGGAGATGAATCAAAGATGAAACCGCAGTGATGATGTCGTAGGAACCTTCGCTTTGAAACTGTTGGAAGTTCGTTTTTTGGGTACTTAATCCCTTCTTTTTACAACGTTCGATCATTTCCTCTGAGGGATCGATACACAGCACTGTATAACCCTTTTCTTTCATCCATAAAGCAAAAGCTCCAGGACCGGAGCCGATATCTAATACATTTTTTCCCGCCGCTCGGGGAGCGTAGCGCTCAAAAGATGGAATCAAAGCTTTTTTAAAAGGAATTTTTTCAAATTTATCAGCGTGAATATCGTAAAAAACCATAACAAATACTTAATGTTGACGGGGCGTTAGTTGGGGTTTATAATTTTTAAAAATTGTAAACAGGTTCATTCTTTATGTCACAGAAATTCTTTTCTTTAGCACTTTTTTTAACGTCTCTTGCTACCGCCGCGCAGCCTTATCCCGAAACACCAATGGTACCCTTTAGCGAAATCTATCACGGGGTTGAAGTGGCAGATCCTTATCAGTGGCTTGAAAATAGCATGGATCCCTGTGTAAAAGCATGGGACCAAGCTCAAAATGCTTGTTCCCAGGAGTATTTTGATGAAAATCCCCATATACTTCCCTGTTTTCAACACTTCAACAAATTATATGCGTATGAAACAACTTCGATCAACGTAGGAGACTCGGAAAAAATTCTAACGATTTTCTGCGATCCCGAAGAGGAGCAGCCGATTCTTTATCTCCAAAAAGATGCTGACCATCCTCAACAAGAACTGTTTAATCCCAATACATATAGCAAAAACACTCACATTGAACAGCTTTCCTTCTCTTATGACGGTGCATACCTCTCTCTCAGCGTCACTCAAGGGGGAAATGAAACTCCGGAAATTCTTATTCTTAATCTGGAAACGCTGAACCAAATCAAAGAACCCTTAAAAGGGTGGCGCCACGGAGATGTCGTCTGGCACCCTTCAGAGCAGGGTTTTTTCTATATCGCATTCCCTATAAAAGGGACTGTTGCTGAAGGCGATGAGTACTTTTATCCCTCAGTATTCTATCACCGAATTGGTAAACCTTCTAAAAAGGATACCATTGTTCAACACGACTCAGAAAATAAAACTAAATTTTACTTTCTTCATTCCTATGGCGATCAACTACTTATAACCTCTCTCACCTACACCGAATTGTTAATACCTACCATCGAACAACATCTTATTCCTTTTGATAATATGACAGCTTCTCCCGAACTCATTTACTCTCAAGCTCCCGGAGAATGTATTGTCTTGTTAAAAGAAATCAATAACACCAATTATTACATCACAAATTATGAAGCTCCTAATTTCCGAATTTTGATCGAAAAGGATGGAAATTATTACGATTTTATTCCTGAGTCAAAAAAGATCATTCAATCTATGTGCGCTTTAGGAAAATTCATTGCTGTCACCTACCTCGTCGATGGTCATACGGAAATCAAACTGTTTAATTCTAATGGACAGTTTGTCAAGAAGGTTCCTCTCCCCGAAAATGGGATCGCGACGATTTTAGAAAACAATGAAGAGCCCAACACCTATATCATTTACGAATCCCTCACACACCCTTCTGCAACATACAGCTATTCAGCCAAAGAGAATCTACTGAAACCCTTTCACAGCCCTTATGAGTCCTATTTTGACTCAAAACGGTACGAAGTCACATTTAAAATGATCAAGTCATTGGATGGAACAGCGATCCCCCTTTATCTTGCACACAAGAAAAACCTTAAATTAAATGGTAAAAATCCGGTTTTAATTGATGGATATGGCGGCTTTGATGTCCCTCATTTACCTGTATTTCAGCAGTTTTTAACTCCTTGGTTAGAAGCCAACGGAATTATTGCGATCCCTTGCTTACGCGGAGGAGGCGAATACGCCAATTGGCATGAGCAGGGATCACGAGAATTCAAGCAAAACACCTTCGATGACTGCATTGCAGTTGCAGAGTGGCTCGTCAAAAAGAAATACACAAGTCCATCTCAACTAGCCGTGATGGGCTCTAGCAATGGCGGACTGCTCACGGGGGCAGTGATGACACAGAGACCTGACCTGTTTCGCGCTGTCATCTCCGGTTTCCCCGTTCTTGATATGATTCGCTATCCTAACTATTACATGGGAATGGTTTGGGAAGGAGAATATGGATCGCCACATGATGCTCAGATGTTTTCCACGTTGCTCCAATACTCTCCCTATCACAATGTCAAAGATAACCAAGTTTACCCTTCGACACTCATTTATGGTGGACAAAATGATCTGCGGATTCACCCCATGCACATCAGAAAAATGACTGCCCGCTTGCAAAATGCCTCTCCTGGCGGCAACCCCATCCTGATGTATTTAGATCCCGCTGTTGGGCACGTCCCCTCTTCATTTAAAAGCGCGCAGAATATTTTTTCTCGTTATGTTGGGTTTCTAATGCAAGAACTTGAAATGTCACCTGCAGAATCTAAAAAAGAAAAAAGATCCTTGCTTATCGATAACACAAAAAAACGCGCTGCAGAGCTTCAGTTACGGAGAAGTGTGTTTCATACTAAAGATGACTATTTGCAAGACGTCCAAAAGCAAACAAAGCACTATCATTTGAAAAAGATGCACCAAAATAGAATTAAGCACTCGGCAGTGTCTTTTAAAGTGGGTGATATCCCCTGTAGACACTGTTCTCAGTGAATCCTTTCCGAATAAAAAGCTCTTTATCCTTCTCCGGCGTCACAGTAGTCGCAAGAGAGTACCCTTTTTGTGCAGCAGTACCTATTAGGAAATCCAACATATCTGAGACTCCCTCTGCGCTTTGTTGAGGCACAGTTGCAATATGATAAATCCCTGCAGCGTTGGCGTAAAGGCAGAGCGATCCGATAGCGACGGGTTCTTCATTGAGATAGGCAGTGTAGAGTTCTATGGGTGATCCTTCTTGATAGAGGATAGAAGGGATTTGGTTGTAGAGCAGATCAAACACATCGGGCGATCCCCCGGCCTCGACATAAACGCGATCAAAGTCTTTCAGTTCACGGTGATTGACTACCCGGCGAATATCAAGGTCACCATTACCTATTGAAGGGGAATCTTCTAAAGGTCGCGACATGCCGATTCTATTTTCTTTATGTTGTAATCCTTGAGATTGAATAAGCTCCCCCAAGTGCTCAGGCTCATCCAAATGTCCCACCCACCATGTGAAGGGCAGGTTTTGTTCGATAAAATAATTCATAATATCCCGCACACGACGCAATGCTTTATCTTCTGAGAAATGTGTCGCAATGGCAAAATTGTAGGAATGATCAGGGATCGTGGAGCGATGCACAATGGTATCGCGATGAACAATAAGATTTGATGAGGGTAAATAGCGCGCAAAAAATGTCATTTGCAGCTGGAAATTCTCATCGATAGCTTTAAGTTTTTGTTGTTCTGTCCATGATAATTTCTTGGGCTTCATAGCAATAAAGTGCTCACCCTTCAACGCTTTCCATTCCAAAGCTTTATGATCAGTCTTCTGAACAAAAGAGCTCTTTCCTAAAACATAGCTAATGATGTCATAGGGAAACCGATTCGCCAAGCTTTTCTTCAGAACAGCATATGCATCTCTATCAGAGGGGTGTTCTGAAAGATAATCGCGAAACCATAGCTGACGCAACGCTTGCGGGTCACCGTACTCATAAACGTGAACGTTAACCTTGATCGCGCCATCACGTTCAATGTCTTTGTCAAAATAGCAGCGTCCCAAAACACCGCATGACCCTTTAGGGACATATCCTATGGCCGTCATTTGTTTATCGTAATTTTCCATAAGCATAAGATCATCAACCAAAATCATGATATCAATCACAGGTTTGGCTGATAATTCAGGAACGGATGTACTGCCTATATGATGAGCTTCAACCACAATCAGACTAAGCACCTCTTGGATAGGCTGCACTTCCTCAGAGTATATCTCTGGCCATCGCTCGTCATAAGAGACAATTTCAACAAGATCTTTCATATCCCTAATCTTACACGATCACATTTACAATGCCAAGTAGGGCTTGACAGGTCCTGCTTAAAATTTTATATCACAGACAAATCAGTGTAAGGATTCATCATGACAACCCACGCCTCTCAAGAGGGAGCCAAAATAAAATACGTCTACCCTTTCGGCGCCGACTTCCCACCGCCACCACTCGACGTTAACCTATTGGGTGGCAAAGGGAAAGGACTTGCTGAAATGGCAACACTTGGCCTTCCCATTCCGCCGGGTTTTATCATAACCACCGAAGCATGTAATACATACCGCAAAAACGAACATCACTACCCTTCAGGGTTGGAAGAGCGAATTGTAGAATCGATGAAACAGCTCGAAGAAAAAATGGGCAAGGAGTTTGGCAGCGAAACCAATCCTCTTCTCGTCTCCGTTCGCTCAGGTGCTCCAGCCTCCATGCCGGGCATGATGGATACAGTGCTTAATTTAGGACTAAACGATCGTTCCGTTTTAGGATTTGCAGAACAAACACATAATGAACAACTTGCCTATGATAGCTACCGCCGCTTAATCGCCATGTATGCCGACATTGTCAAAGGGGTTGATCGCGCACATTTTGAAGAAGCATTTCATGTCCTCAAAATGCAAGAAGCTGTAGAAAATGATTATGACCTCAGCATTAATGGGTTAAAGGAAGCTTGTTCCCTTTTCAAGCAAATCTACCGCCAAAATGTAGGAAAAGATTTTCCTCAAGACGCTTACGAACAACTCTTTGAAGCAATTGCCGCTGTCTTTGAGAGTTGGGATGGTGAACGCGCCACTCTCTACCGTCAGATTAATCATATTCCCGACGAATGGGGAACAGCTGTCAACGTGCAAATCATGGTGTTTGGAAACAAAAATATGCACTCAGCAACCGGAGTGGGATTTACACGGGATCCCGCAACAGGAGAGAATCAGTTTTACGGCGAGTTTCTTCTTGATGCTCAAGGAGAAGAAGTCGTTGCCGGCATACGCACACCTCATCCCATCAATAAATATCAAAAACAGGTCACTAAGTCTGAACTCGAAAGCTTAGAAGAGCTGATGCCTGAGGTGTATCAAGAACTCCTCACGACAATCACACTCTTAGAAAAGCATTTTAACGACATGCAAGATATCGAATTTACCATTGATGATGGTAAGCTTTATATGCTGCAGACACGCACGGGAAAGCGCACCGGATTTGCTGCTGTTAGAATGGCAGTTGAGATGCTTGAAGCTGGACTTATCGACGAAAAAACCGCGCTGCTGCGCATCCAGCCGGAGCAGCTCAGTCAATTGCTCGCTCCCATCTTCGATACCAAAGTCAAAAAAGCTGCCCAAGATAAGATGGTAGGCAAAGGGTTAAACGCAGGTCCTGGTGCCGCTTCCGGAAAAGCCGCTTTTTCCGCTGACAAAGCTGTGGAGTTTAAAAAACAAGGACAGGATTGCATCCTTATAAGAAAAGAGGCCAATCCTGACGATTACCCCGGCATCGTATCTTCAGAGGGGATCCTAACTGTGAGAGGTGGAAGCACAAGCCACGCTGCGGTGGTCGCTCGCGGCATGGGAAAACCGTGCGTTGTCGGCTGCGGCGTCTTGAATCTCAATGAGTCTGCCAAAACAATCTCGGCCAATGGCCTCACCATTCATGAAGGGGATTCCATCTCTATTGATGGAAGTACAGGGGAAGTCTTCTTTTGCTGCATGGAAAGCAGCCCCTCGGAAGTGGTGCAAGTGGTGCTTACCAAAACTAAAAAACCCGAAGAGAGTTTCATCTATCAACAGTACAAAAAAATCATGGACATGGCTGACCATTATCGCACGCTGCATGTCCGCACCAATGCAGACACCCCCCAAGATAGCACGGCTGCTCGCGCCTTTGGAGCTGAAGGAATCGGCCTTTGCCGCACCGAACATATGTTTATGGATGTCAATCGACTCAATGATGTACGCCGCTTGTTCTTTAGCACTAATCCGGAAGAGCGGAAGCACTCCATCGATTTGCTATTACCTCATCAGAAAGAAGACTTTATCGGCATCTTCCGTGCAATGCAAGGACTGCCCGTTACCATCCGCCTGCTCGATCCCCCTTTACATGAATTTATGCCGCACGGAAATGATGAACTCGAGACTCTCGCTCGCTCCATGGGGATTTCCCTAGACCGTTTGTTGGAAATCCGCGCCTCTTTAGAAGAGCGCAATCCTATGCTAGGGCATCGCGGCTGCCGCTTAGGAATCACCTATCCCGAACTCACCGAGATGCAAACCCAAGCGATCCTAGAAGCTGCCCTCATCGTCACCAAAGAGGGGCTGCATGTCCATCCGGAAATCATGATTCCCCTTGTAGGCATCACCAACGAACTCATCCACCAAAAGGCAATCATCGAGGCGACCGCCAAACGTCTTTTCGAAAAGCACAATTTCAAAGTTCCTTACACCATAGGCACTATGATCGAACTACCCCGCGCCGCTCTGATCGCCGGACAAATTGCCAAAGACGTCTCATTCTTCAGCTTCGGAACCAATGACCTAACCCAAACCGTTTTCGGCATCAGCCGTGATGACAGCGCCAAGTTTGTCCCGACATACGTCAAAGGAATCCCCAACCCCCTCGAAAAAGGGGAACTCATCCACATCCTTAACGACGATCCCTTCCAAGTGCTCGACCGAGAAGGTGTCGGTGCCATCATGCGCCTTGCCGTCGACAGCGGACGCCGCGCCAACCCCAGCCTCGAATGCGGCATCTGCGGCGAGCATGGCGGAGAGTCAAGCTCCGTAGAATTCTGCCATCAAATTGGCCTCAACTACGTCTCCTGCTCTCCCTACCGCATCCCCGTCGCACGACTAGCTGCTGCCCAGGCCGTGATAAAATAAAACATTAATAAAATCTTAATACTATATTAACAATATAAAATTAAAATGTAAATTTTAATAAATAGGTTAATATATATTATGTCAGTACATCAAACATCTAGTTATACTACAGGTTTCCAGGAACACTTTTCCAGTGAACTAAACGATAAACAGCGTGCCACAGGCCTTGCAAAAGTGATCTCCTATTGCATGGTTGTTATCCATATGCTCTATGGGCTGGTCCACTATCAAGCCGTGCAAAAGGAGCGCAAGTATGTCAAAATCAACAAAGCACTCGATGCTCCTGCCGAAAAATCCAAACAAGCATTTCAAGACAAGCTTCTTGTCCCTCATTTAATCGAGGCATTAAAAAGAGATGATGGTGAGCATTTCAAAAAAGGATTCCCGCTGTTGACTCCTGAAGGACAAATGCGTTTTTTCGAGAAGGTCGATGAGAAACAATATATAACTATCTTTGATCTCTTAAAAGATCAAACAGAATTTCATATCCGTGTTCGATCCTTGTCTTCTAATAGCAACAGGTATGTGGATTTAATGGACTGTTTAAAAAATAAGAACGGGGAACCTATCAATCAATTGCATTTGCATTTTGATTTTTATTCCGAAAATGTCAGTGCATTGTTAAGGGCCCTGCAAAAACGTCCCAAATTGGAATTGTTAGAATCTATAGATGAAGGAAAAGCCGGTTTTGCTTTATATCGTTTTAATATTTCAAACATTGTAAAAGTTTTGAAGCTTGCAAAAGAGATCAAAACTAGCAACGAGTCGCTTTATTACGAAATAGAATTCGACAAATCCAAAGTCTCTCCTAGCAACATGACGGCAGATGGCACACATTATCAGCACTGTGAAGATGTGCAAGATTTCATGGAAGGAAGACCCATAAGAGAAGTGAGTTATGATAGAAAAAACATCTAGTTATACTACAGGTTTCCAGGAACTTTTCTCCGACGACTCCAGCTCTTCGCAACGCGCAATAGGTTTTGTAAAAGTGATCTCTTATTGCATTATTGTGATTCCTATTTTCTATAG
>JAJFMB010000314.1 GCA_021772355.1 Chlamydiota bacterium
AGATGCTGATTGTGATTGCTATTGTCGCACTTACCAGCGGTGTGATTGGAATCAGCATCAACAACGCATTGCAGGGCCAACGTTTTCGCGCAGAAGTCGCCATTGTCACAAATACGTTGCGCCTTGCCCAAGACTTAATGCTCGCCTTAAAAGATGACGTACAAGTCAGATTTTCAAACGAAGCAGAAAAAGGAATACAGTTTTGGTTAGAAACCGATAGCAGGCTTTCAAAAAACTGGGAACGAGAAATCAAACGTTCACACAAAACCCTGCGCGCGATCCGTACCATAAAGTTCCAAGATGAACAAAACGGAACAACTCAAGAAGGAAATATCACAATTCAATTTCTCTCTAATGGCTCTGTAATGAGCCGTGGTGTCCTAAGTTTTGCCAATAACATCAATGCTTGGGAACGCAATGCAATGCAAAGTGTCATCTGCCTCTATGGATACCCTCATCCCATTGCCTCTCAAACTGAATCGGCATGCACTTTCGATAAAAATGAATTTTTCAATGAGCGGTTAACTGACCTTACAGTGCAAGAAGTCATGCTCGCCAGCCAGCTCAAAGACGAAGAGAAAAAGAAAGGGGCATAACTGCTTGTGAACGAATGCCTATCAAAGCAACCTTCAAAAAATCAGGTCGTTTTACGTAAACACCCTTTTTTACTCTTGGAAGTGCTGATTGCTTTTGCCATTGTCGCCGTCTGTATTCTTCCCCTGATCTGGCCACACACCTATATTCTGCGCGCTCAAAAGGAATTTTTATCTGAAATCGCACTAGACCACTACGTCAATACACACTTTGCTGAAATGACAGAGCTGCTTTATAAAAATGAAATTCCGTGGGAAGTGATCGAAGAGGGACGCGTTGTTTCATTCGAAACCGGTTTACCCTACAAAGGAACGTTTTCTTTTGAAGAGATCAAACATAAACCCAAAGAGGAGAAACCCTACATGTTTTACCTCTTTAACCTGAATTACTCTTTCACTCTTAAAAATGACCCCGAAGCGGCTCCCCTCAAATACACCTACACCCTCTTTATCATTCGCGATCTTCCTGCTCAATTGGCGGAACCGGAAGAAGAGGAGGAGAAATAATCATGCATTGCCGTCGCCACCCTTTCACCCTCCTTGAAGTGCTCATTGCCTTAGCGCTCACAGCTATCCTCTTAACGACCCTGACGTTTTTCTACCAAGAAATCAGTCTTCTCAACATCGAATTTGATAAAACGCAAAAAGAAAGCTTCCAAATGCGTTTTTTAGAAAATCGCCTAGCAGATATCTTGCCCCGTGCCGTCCCTGAAAAAACCAAGAAGAAAGATTTTTTCTTTTTCACTGTGCTCGACTTTCACGGGATGTTTCGAGGCAACAGCCCCAGCCTCATTTTCACCTTTGATAACGGCATCGACCTAGACAAAGAATTTTCCAATCACGTCCTCGCCAGACTCTATTTAGATCAAGACGGATGCTTTTGCCTAGCGATGTGGCCCTCTCCAAAGCGTTGGGAGGAAGGTATTTTACCTCCCATGAAAAAGCAAGTGCTTATGGAAGATGTTACCTCTCTCTCATTCTCCTTTTTTATTCCTCCCGACTTTACCGAAAAAGAGAAACCCGTTGACCCTGAAGAGGTGCAAGCAGGAAGAGAAAAGATGGAACCGTGGCCCAAAGGAACTTGGACAGACCGCTGGTACTACGAATACAAACAATTACCGGCAATTATCAAAATAGAAATCACGCGAACCGTAGATAAGAAACCAAAAAAGTACACCTTTGCGTTTCCTCTGCCTAATGCCTCGCCACCCATAACCTACGTGAAATAGTATGAATGTATTAATCTTTGTCACAACCATGCTTATGCTGCTCGCCGTTATGACTTACGCCCGTATCGAGAGCTATCGCGACTTTTCCGGCTTTAAGAGCCAATTCGAAATGTACATGAGGGAAACAGAACGCAGCTACAGCAATGAAATCCAAGAGAAAAGATACCAAAATACAGCAGCCTCAAAACGGAAACCCGGCCCTGACCCAGATAATCAAAAAAAGGAGTCAGAAAAAGCGTGTTCCCGAATCTCTTTTTATCTTTTTCTCAATAAAAAAGACCGTGACAGCAAGCTTTCTCAATACCAACAACTCTTAGAACTAACCAAAATCCTGATGCAGGATCTCTATGGCGAGGACGAATTCCTTAAAAAAGCGGAAGAGAAACGGCCCGATTTTCTCGATGCCCTCCTCAACGCTTTAGTCACGAGTGCCGACACCCTTCCAAAGGGTATTACCCTCGCCTCTCCCGTTGATCTCGCTTCGCTTGATCTCGACGACGAAGAGATGAACACCGTATTCTACCGCATGCTTAAAGGAACAATCGAGATCGACGCCAAAGGTACGGTGGATGGATACCCCTCCATTCTTGAATACATCACTCTGGTTAACAAAACAAAGATCCGCGTCTACCTAGCCTCCACTCCACTCCTATACGCGCTTTACGGCAGTCCTGAACTTGTCGAAGAAATTAAAAAAGAGCGCAACACACTCTACAGAATGGTGAAAGATGAAGAGATCGAAAAAGAACAGGCCTCAGTACAATTCCAAGATCTCTTCAGAGGCAAACAACGTCCTAATTTCGATGACTCCATCCTCGACTTCTCAATCTCGAAGAGTAATCCCCGAGATTATGATTAGAACTACTGTGTCAGGTCAATAAAGAGATAGTAGTTAAGGCGGGATACTACGTAGGTGCCCTCAAAGTACATTTCCTCAGGAGTATACTTACAGTTATACTTAGCCAACACAACCATTTGTCCAGTATCGTTTGAAAGAACAACATCTAGAATTTCCCACGCTAATGGTTTTACGTCGACCGGTTTTGTCGTAGACCTATTATTTGCTGTTCTACAGTAATAATCGTCGATATCTTGTAACAATTCCTCCGTGATGCATTGTCCTTGATTACCTTTAAATCGATTTTGATAATATGGTTGCTGCTCTTCGACCTCTTCTGCTGTTAGTTCTTGGGTGGTCCCGTCATACACATTTTGACTATAGAAGGTTCCCTCTTCTTCATTACGAAAGACCACGTTCCCTTCATCATCAATAAAACAAACGGTATCGCTCTCCAAGAGTGGTTTCATTGCCTTCAAACTGTCATCAGGAAATAAAGCAAAAACTTCTTTTTTTGCAGTTACTACTTCTGCTCCCAGTTCATGTTCAACAAGTAAAATGTTCTGGTTATTCATGTGAATAGCGCCTGTAAAATGATTAAATTTTGGATATTTAGCCGCTCCAAAATTCCAATATTTTACCTGTTCACGTACCTCAAAACTACCATACTTGACCCCGCTGCCATTTATTTGCCCTTTATCATTATAGTGTGGTTGCGAATAGGGATCCGTTGGGATATGG
>JAJFMB010000315.1 GCA_021772355.1 Chlamydiota bacterium
CACGGAACAGAAAGAGAGATTAAAGATTTTTGGATTGATACATTTACAAGCTATTCTAGGCTCTGTTATGAAGCATCGACAAAAATTATTACCTTGTATGAGGGAAACAAGGAGCTTCAAATTGCTGATGGTGCCGATCCAAATAAGTTAGGAGTGATTGCAAATGGAATTGACGTTGAGCACTACTCCTCAATAAAAAAAGAGGTAAAAGAACAACCTACAGTTGCATTTATCGGACGCGTAGTGCCAATTAAAGACGTCAAGTGCTTTATTCACTCAATTGGTTTACTTGTGGATAGGATACCGGAGGTTCGCGCCTGGATCATTGGCCCCACTGATGAAGATGAAGAGTATTATCAAGAGTGTGCGAACTTGGTAGTGAAAAAGAATCTCACGTCAACGATTTCCTTTTTAGGAAAGCAACGTATTGAAGATTACCTTGGAAAAATAGATCTTGTTGTATTGACGAGCATTAGTGAAGCGCAGCCCCTTACTATTTTAGAGGCGGGAGCAGTTGGAATTCCTTGCGTGGCTACCAATGTAGGGGCGTGCTCTGAAATGATATACGGACGGCCAGATGAAGATCCGCCTCTGGGAAAAGGGGGTTTGATCACGCCGCTCTTCAATTACACAGCAACCGCTGATAGTATTTTTCAACTGCTGGACAATGATAAACTCTACCATGACGCGAGTATCGCCATTAAGGCGCGCGTGGAGAAGTACTATCGCAAAGAGGATCAGCACCGTGCTTATCGCGAGCTTTACGAGGAACTTATGAACACAGTGAAGGTTTAGCATGGCAGGAGTAGGGTTTGTTCTTAAAAAATTGATGTCTCGAAACGACTTGTCAGGAGTCGTCCAGGCGTATATTCATGCGACTTTTGCATCTTCAGGTCCTTGGTTGACGACCATTTTAGCTATTGCTATGATCCAACTTCTCAACCAGGTCTGGATTCCTTCTACTATCATAAACAATTTCCGTGCGATTATTTTGTACAACTTTGCGTTCACTCTTGTTTTTACGGCACCGGTTTCTATTGTCTCGACACGCTATTTAGCGGACTGTTTTTATCTCAAAAATCTTACATCGGCTCCCGGAATGCTGGTGGGAGGGATGGTACTTCTTTTCGTCATCCTTCTTCCTATTTCCGCCAGTTTTTACTTTTTCTTCGCAGCTATGAGTACCGCACTTTCTTTGTTGTCGATTGTGAATTTTTTACTCGTTGCAGCAATTTGGCAAATTAGTGTTTTTCTTACTGCCCTTAAGCATTATTCGGCTGTGACCTTTGCCTTTTTTTTCGGAATGCTACTCTCTATTATTTGTACGACATTACTGGCAGGTCCCTACGGTGTTCCTGGTATGGTCTGTGGCTTTAATATTGGTCTGGCCTTTCTTTTGGCATGTTTGATCGGTTTGATTTTTACAGAATATCCCCTAAATTGTTCACGTCTTTTCGCCGTTCTTCCTTACTTTAAAAATTACTGGCACCTTGCCGTTGGTGGAATAGCTTATAATGCAGGAATTTGGGTAGATAAGTGGATTATGTGGTTTGCTCCCGAGCGTAGTGTGATGCAAACAAAGCTCATCTTGTATCACAATTACGATAGTGCGATATTTGTCGCTTACCTCACTATAGTTCCCACTCTGGCAATGTTCTTCTTGGCCCAAGAGGTGAGCTTTTTTGAAACATATCTCCGTTTTTATCGAGGTATTCTCAATCATGATAACTTCAAAAAAATAAGTCGTAATCACGGATCAATCCTGCGATTTCTAGCATATGAACAGCGGAACTTGCTTCTTATGCAATTATTTATCGGGTTTACAGCTATTGTGATGGCGCCGGTAATTTTAAAATTTTTAGGAATGAATTATATCGAGATTGGAATGTTCCGCTATGGAGTGATGGGAGCTACACTGCAAATACTGACACTTTTTCTGCTTATTCTTCTCGCCTACTTTGATTATCGTATTGGTGCCATGATGATTCAGATTCTCTTTTTTGTTTCTAATGCCCTTTTTACCTTTATTAGCATGAAAATGGGCTTCCCTTATTATGGCTATGGCTATTTTCTTTCAACGCTTCTTACTTTTGTCGTTGCTGCTATTGTTGTTGATAATTACGATCGCAAGCTTCCCTATAACGCTTTCCTCAACTGCGGCAGTTCTCAAACTGATCTTTAAATTATTGTTGTACCCGCTCTACAGAAACCTTGAGAGGCTTGATGGCGGATCTACCAATGATGAATTCTAAAAGGTTGTTTTTGGTTGTGGCGGTAAGTTCTGTTTTGGAGCCGTCAAAGAAACTAGCTGTGATACGATACTCGCCATCGTCTGGAACAAACCATTTCATCAAACCTTGACCATAGCCTTGGGTAGTGAAGTGGATGGAGCCTTGTTCTGAGATCTTGAAGTGGGTGATGTTCCATCTACTCTGAGATAGGTAGGGTATTTTGTTTGTGATCTCGGATTTGTTTTTCAGTGCAATGAGGGGATCACTTGCTTCTTCGTCAAGAAAAATATAAAGGCTTCCTTGATGTGTGTGCTGTCCAATGACACCTTTTGAGTTGGTAAAATCCACTTGCATTCCGGATAGATGGTCAAAACGGATGGTTTGTAATCTTCCTCGATTTTCAATTTTCCACTGATTCGGCTTTATTAGTGAGATTTTCGTGGAGCGAAAACCGTCTGCAATTGCGGCAAAATGGGCGGTTGTTAGCGGTATAAACTCTTGCTCCTCAATGTAGGCAATGTTTTGTTTGATGGCATTGACGCCAGCTGATTTGGAGCCGGAAAACATGTGATAGTAGAGATTAATCGGTTTGATACGCAGGGGTGTTTCAGTGTTACTAAGAGTTTGAGGAAGTTGATTGAAGGCATAGAAATTAGCGCTCCAGTTATCTGTGTATGTGTTTTCATTACTACAAGCTGTGTAGATTTGATATTGAGTACCGCACTGTCTTCCAATAGGGCGCACCCAAGAGTAGGATGGATGGTTATTATCGAATCGGGAGTCTCCTCCATTAATGTTTAGCACACCGGCTTTTCTTGTGTATTCAATAGCTTGAGAAAAGGGAAGACAATTTCCTGACCACTGATAAACGGAAACAGGTTTGTCTGAGGGAGCAAGTGCGTTAATGATAGAAATAGCACCGAAAACTTCACTTTTAAGTTCAAAAGGTTTGAGACCATATGACCGTGGAAGTTCGTAGTCAGCTTGTAATAGAGGGATGTCCGGGTCAGAGGAGGGAGTTGGCGACGGCAAACTTTCCCCTAGGTTGTGACTAGGAAGTGATTGAGCGGATTGTTTGGAATAAAAAATAGAAACAAGTGTTTTCCATAAAGAGCGATCTTTCCAGCTGCCGTGACGATATTGATCAAGATAAGGGTCTTCATATTCAGCTTTATAGTTCTGAAAAAAAAGCCAATCAAATGGATGTGTAAAGGTGTGACAGCCAGTTTGGATGTGAGAGAGATTTAATATTTTACGAAGAATATTTATTGATGTATTTGTTCCCACCCAATTGAGATCTATTTCAGCAGCTATGGGGGCAACAGTAACAGGTAATTCAGGATATTGGGAAAGAATTTCCCTGTAGATCACATCTGAACTTTTCATGTCCTCTTTTTGATAGGGGGGCATCTCGGTCTCATTGTTCCACCCGTCACCATCGATCTGGCTATAAAAAATGCGGTTGCCTGCGTGTGTTGTTGTGTCAGGCTTCGGGATGTTGTGTGTGTCGAAAGCGAGCTGAAAAAAAACAAAGGGATTGAGATACCATTGGTGAAAATAATGATCTTTTTGAACATTTTCAAAAATACCACATTGAGAGGCAACAAAACTGCCTTGAGATCCTGTACAAATTAAAACAGATTCGGAGGAGGAATTGTCTTTTTCTTTGGCAGAAAGGTGGATAGTTGTTTTGGGATTTAATGGAGTCATGACCATATATTCAACATTAAAACCATCAAATTTACGTTCAAAATTCATCATTTTGGGATCGGACTTAATTATATTTAAATTGTAGGGTGTGGTGATCCAAGTGTTTGTGTAGTCAAGGTCGAAAAGAAACCAAAATTCCCTGATAAGCTCTTCTTGAATCTCTATGTCTTCATTGTATATTCCGGGATTGCCGAATACGACAAATTTTTTACCAAGAGAGAAGACCTGTTTTACCCATCTTACATACTCTTTTTCGTTTACTTTAGGAACAATAGGATAGGTGAACCATGTAAATACACCCACGACATCATGACGATTGGTGAGGTCTGGAAGTCCCTCATTAATATCATGATAATAGAGCTGATAACCTAAATGGTTTAGTGGCATTTCGGCGAACAGGTGGCAGTAGGTAAAAGAGATGTCCTCTACCTTATCTCTGTCGTAAAGCGCTACGATTGTTCGGGGCATTTCCACACTACCACAAGCGAACGAAGTCAAGAGCACGCACATCAAAAAAAATAGTCTCATTAGTTTTTTTCCAGCTTAAGACTGAGCGGCTCTAGTGCAGAGGCATCCAAATCAAAGGAAACTTCGTTGTTAGCATTTGATTTTTTTATATCGCTAAAAGATATTCCCGAGGGAAAAGTCACCGTCATTGTGTAGGTGCCGGCAGATGGCACTTTCCATGTCATCTCTCCCTTACCGTATCCTTGGGATATAGCTGTTGTGACTGTATTTGTATTGGCAACTTTCCAGATACGCCAGCGGCTTTCAATAAGATAGGGGGTATTTGCCGTGGGTTCTTTTCTTGGAGTTGTATTTTGTTTTAGTGTAATAAGTGGTGTTGATTCGGCCTCGTCTAAATATATATAGAGGCTTTGATTGCTGTAGCGCTGTCCGACGATCCCTTTAGAAGCGCTAATGTCTACTGAAACATCGTCACTATCAATGCGAATGGTTTGAAGCGCGCCTCTTTCGGAAACTTGCCACTGGTTCTCATTCAGCTTAGTAAGTTTTGTTGAGCGGAAACCATCGACACCTGCGGAAAACTGAGCTGTAGTGATTGGTGCAATTTCTTGTGTGCGGATGTATGAGATATTTTGTTTAAGCGCGGTTAGGCTTGAGTTTTTACTTCCGGAGTACATATGAAAATACAGATTGATGGGTTTGACTCGGATCGGTTTTTCTGTATTCATGAAGGTGACAGGAAGTTGGTTAAAAGCGTAAAAATTATCTGTCCAACCATTTGTGTAGGTATATTCATTGCTGCAAGAGGCATAAACTTGGTACTGATCTCCTACAGAACGGCCTAAGGGGCAGACCCAAGAGTATGAGGGGTACAAATTATCAAAACGGGTATCACCACCACCATTATTTGTGACACCTGCCTCACGGGTAAGAGCAATTGCTCTTGCACCGGGAAGTGAGTTTCCCGACCAGCAGTACACCTGGACATGCTTATCTGTTGGAGGAAAAGCGTTAAGCCACTCAATAGAACCAAATATTTCGCTTTTCAGATCAAAAGGTTTAGAGAAAAAGGAACGGGGAACAACATATCCTTTTTGAAGTGCGCTATTAGTACTATCTTTTTGCTCTGTGCCAGTCACAAAGGGGCGAAATAAGTAATATTTGATCCGTTCCCACAAATGGGGACTTTTTTTCCAGTGTTTGACAGTCTCTTTAACGGAATAAGGTTTTTCAGCCTTTGAAGAATAATTTTCAAAATACCCCCAATCCAAAGGATGAGAAAGAGTGTGAGAACCTTTGGCTACTTGAGGCAATTGAAAGATTTTTTGTGCTATTTCCCTGCTTTTTTCTGTTCCTGTCCACTCCTGGTCTAGCTCGGCGACAATGGGTGCGACAGTGATAGGCAGATCTTCTGTAAGTTGTAAGATTTCTTGATAGATAACTTCTGTAGAATTTAATTTATGTCGAAATTTTATAATTTCTGTCGGACTATTCCAGCCGTCGCCATTAATCTGAGCATAGTAGATTCTTCGTCCTGCTATTGTTGTGGTATCGGGTTTGGGTATCTGTTCAGAGTCGAATATGGTCTTTAAGAAAGTAAAAGGATTGAGAAACCATTTTCGAAAAAAAAGGCCTTCATATTCAATTTCGATAAGGTCATAACCTGCTGCAACATAACCTCCTTTAGGGTTTGTGGCGATGAGTACGGATTCAAAATCTAATCCGTTATCTGAGCGCACTGTCAAATGAGGCGTGGAGTTTTTATTGTATACTTGTATGACGCTATAGGAGGGCTTGATGGCAGGGAGTTGTGTCTCGAAATTTGTAATGTTGAGATCAATATTGACGACTTTACTGTTATTGGTCCACTCCACATAATCATCAAATGCCACTAAGCCGAGTTTGTTCCATAACCAATTGTACATATGTTCCGGGTTCGTTGATTCATCCGCATAGAAGCCCGGGTTTCCAAAGATGGCAAGTTTCTTGTTGTGTTCAATCATTTTAATCGCCCACTCTACGTATTTGTCATGAGGAACAGCTGAAATGGGTTTTGTAAACCAGGTTATAATCCCAGCGATATCATCTCGCTTTGAGAGATCGGGTAGCCCTTGTTGTAAATCGAAAAATTCAAGATTGAAACCGAGATGATTCAATGGCATTTCGAGGACTTGGTGGGCTGGAGTTAAGTAGCTGTCATTGAACTCTTTGCTATCATAAAGCGTAGCAACGGTGCGCGGGACCGGCTTTGCAGTTAATGAATTTAAGCAGAGAAAAAATAGAAGGAATAAAGAGTTGTATTTCATATTATTGTCTCTTTTGTATCTCGATTTTTACGGGTTCAATGGCTGAGGCATCTAGTGTGAAATCAATAAGATTGTCACTTGCTATCTTCTCAATGGTACTATTGACTCCATTGGGAAATGTCAGTGTGAGTATATAAGTTCCTTCCTCTGGAACTTTCCATTGCATCTCGCCTTCTCCAAAGCCTTGCGCTATTGCAGTTATATGCGTGGGTGAAAGGCGTTGTAGATTTGTCAAGGCCCAACGGCTTTGGATGAGATAGGTGAGGTCTTCAATAGGTTCCCCTTTGCTTATGTCGGCCTTTTTTAGCGCAATCTCAGGTTCTTTCTCTTTTTCATCTAGGTAAACATAAAGACTTCCTTGGTGCAGGCGTTGGCCAATAATTCCTTTTGAATGGGAAAAATCGATACTGCAATTTTTGCACTGGTCAATTCGAAAGGTTTGTATTTTCCCTCTTTGTTTGATTTTCCAACGATACTTATCTGTGCTATAGATTTCTGCGGATCTAAAGCCTTGGGCTATGGCAGAAAAATGACTCGCTGTAACGGGGGTAATCTGTTGTGTGCGGGCAAATTCTATGTTTTGGATAAGGGCGCTTAAACTCGCTCCCTTTTCACCGGAAAACATGTGATAGTAGAGGTTAATCGGTTTGATGCGCCTTGGAGCCTCGGTATTCAGCCATGTCGCGGGAAGTTGATTAAATCCATAAAAATTGCCGCTCCATCCTTTGGTATAAGAAATTTCATTGGAGCAAGAGGCGTATACCTGGTAAAGATTATCAACAGGCCTGCCAAGCGGGCTTACAAAGGAGTACGAGGCGTGTTCATTGTCAAATCTTGTTTGACCTCCGTTTATATTCCATACATCGGCCTCTTCCGTCATTTTAATCGCTGCTGCAAATGGAATAGCATCTCCGGACCATTGATAGATCGTGACGCGTTTGTTTGGAGGTGCAAACTCATTGATCACTTTAATCGCTCCGAAAATCTCTAGATTGAGGTTGAACGGTTTTTTTGCAAAAGCCCGAGGAATGGTATAACCTTTTCCGAGGTCTTTTTGATAGGAATCACTCGCTTCATCTGCAGGATCTGATTTGCCGAGAATTGCGTAATAAAGAGCTGATAATTTTTGCCCTATGGTTTTTTTTTGCCAGCCCCCTCGAAAATACAGACTTTGATAAGGGATTTCATCCTTTGGTGTGTAATGAGCGAAAAATGACCAATCAAAGGGATGGGAGAATGTGTGACATCCCATTTCCACATTTGGCAATTTGAATATTTCTCTTGCAATTTCTTGAGATTGTTTCGTTCCAAACCAACTTAAATCGAGTTCTGCACCAATTGGCCCAACTGTCGTTGGAAGATCGTAGTACGGTTTAAGAATATCACGATAAATGACCTCTGATGAAAAAATGGGATTCAAGAGGTACTTCTCCACATCGGATACATTGAGCCATCCATCACCATCGATCTGGCTATAATAGAGACGTCTTCCGGCCAAAGTTGTTGTGTCGGGAATAGGAAATTTTTGGTTCCCAAAGACAAGTCGTAAGTATAAAAAAGGATTGAGGTACCACTTCCGGAATGTTGTCTCCTTGGTTATTTTTTCATAAAGAGCGTATTGAGAGTCGACATACCCCCCGTTAGAATTGATCGAAATAAGCGTAGTTTCGGTGTTTGGGTTTTGGGGGTCGATAGCTGATAAAAAAGAGTACGTCTGGGGTGAATTTGGGACAATTTTTAGAAAAGGGGGTTTGATGGGATAGACAGAACCTTCAAAGTTCATCATATTGTCGTCAATATATGAAAATTTGACTTGATATGTGGATCTCATCCATTCAAACAGGGATCTTAATCCTAACTTACTCCAAAACTTATTTTCTAAAGCTCTATTATCTTTGTTTTGTGTTATTTGGAATCCTGGATGGCCAAACACAACAAATTTTTTCCCTTTCTCGATCGCGTCGATAGCCCAGTTCAAGTACACTTCCGGGTCCAGTTTGTGAGAATCTCCAAACCATGTCAGAACGCCGATAATGTCATCGCGCCCTTCAAGCGATGGTAGACCGTTGTCGACGTCGTGATAGGTGAGGTTATATCCGAGATGATTGAGAGGCATCTCCAGAAACATGTGCGTGCTGGAGTAGGCAATATCACCATCCTGGTTATGGTCATAGAGTGCTAGAACTGTGCGGGGAACGAGGGTCTCATGAGAACAACTCCAGGAAGGGATCAAAAGTAGTACGAAAATGAGGTGTCTTAGTTGCATCTTTACTTGGGCTCCGGGGAGATTTGGTTGAGATCGATCGTGGTGACGTACGGAATAAAACCATTTTCCCTTTGAATGCGGTAGATCTCCTTGACTTGTTCAGTATCTTCTAAGTTCCAATAATCCAGAGAGAGGATTTGTAAATGGGGGTGTTTCTTTTGCATGTGTTGCAAGATAAGTGTATTGCAGAGATTGTCTTTCTTGGGAGCTAGGTGATAGGTTTTGTCGGTAAAATTATAACCGGTATACATGGATTCACCTACCACTAGATCAATCTCTGGGGCGACATCGTCAAGAATTTCAAATCCGCG
>JAJFMB010000316.1 GCA_021772355.1 Chlamydiota bacterium
TATTTACCTTTGGAACAATCTCGCCGATCGTCATCCTTGTCTCTCTTAAAAGAACAGACTTTACCTCATGATCGAAGTCCTTTAACTTAGCTTCTAATTGATACTCATCGACCATGGTAGGAAGAAAACTGCTAAGGGTCATTTGCATTTCTACATTAAGCCATTGAGAGAAGTAGAACCACCCCTCCATATTTTGCAGCTGTCCAAGATGACGATAAAGTTTTAGAAGATATTCGCGAGGCTCATCAGACGCTTTTTTTCCGAAGAAAGGCACATTGAGAACACCAAGCTGCATCTCAGCAATTTCATTAGCTTCGACCTCTAACTTCTCCCATTCCCCTGTTGGCGTATAAGAAAGGAAACAAAGAGGGCGGGACACATTCAGTTTGGCAACAACCTCTTTCAACAACAAAGCGTTTTCTGAAGTGACTATTTCCCCCACGCACAAAATCAACTGATTTGCAAAGGTAAAACAAAACAACTGAGCATCATGCTGACCAACAAAAGTACGGAGAGTTACCTCCATATCCGAAATTTCCTTAGAAATGGGCGATAGTTCTTTAATCACGTTAGTATCTGTATATTAGTAATAAATCTGCATCTTGGAAGTTCTTCTTTAAAGTTTCAAGTTATAAAAAATAAGGATTGTCAAAACACCTTACTCTTTAGTATATCGAATTTGGGGGAAATAGTGATGGAAGACAACAATCTTAACGAATTGGAGTTCAAGGAGTTTATTACTCACATCTCCTCCATTGCCCCTGAGCAAATGCTAGCGCAAATCCCTGAGTTAACCCGTGAGCAGCTCGCCGCCCTTATTACCCATCTAGATCAGGCAAATGACCCTCAGGAGCGACATAAAACATTGGCAGTAATTGCCAGTATCGATAAAACAGAAAACCTTGAGACTGTTGGACAAGCACTTTCTGCGACCCAATTCAGGGAATTTCTCTCTCAGTCACACCAGCTCTTAGAAAAAAAACTTCCACCACTACTCGTCGGTCTCAGACAAGATATCTTTGAAACTTCCCTTCTGTCCATGTCTGATAAACAAATCTCCCATCTCAAACAGGAAGCACTCTCCGAACCTGTTCAACACCACATTATTTCCATCGTTCACACACTTCAGCAATCTAACGAAGTGCTCGTAAAAGAACTCAATGCTATCGAACATGACATTGACATCTTTGATCCCTCTACTTCGACGCATCAAACAATACACTCCCTTCAAGAGCGTCTCAATCACTCCCATGAGCGCTGCACGCAGGCGATTGCCCTTCTGCACCAAACCCTCGGTATCGTCTGGTCCATTGGAAATATTGAGTTAATCAACAGCCTAAATACCCTTCACAACTCCATTCAACGCATTCTCAAAGACGTCATCAGCGCCCTCTTCGACCTCCTCAAACAAAAGCTCGATCAAGTCTTTGAAGGACTTAGCGACGAAGAACCCGTTCTCGAAGGACTCGTCAAGTTTTCCATCTGGTACCTGGAAGACTACCGCGCCATCGGCCTCCTCCCTCAAGTCGATGCCCATGAAGAGCTCACCCAAGCCCCACCCGAAAGACGCAACGAACTCTTCACCCAAGTACAAGAGTCCCTAAATAAAATCGGCCTCTCTACGGTCCAAGACCTCAAAGAGAGGCACATTTTCTCTAAGCAGATATTAGAAGATTTTGTAAAAGGAAAAGAAATTTAGCCTCCAGCTGGCTCAACTGCCCTACCAGGGATATCGGTATCATTTTCTAAAGAACTAACCATTGCTGATGTAACAGCTTGCAATGGGGCTAATAAGTTCGATTCAAAATAAGATTCCTCTAAAGGAGAATCGGACAAATTCTCTACTTGTAAACTAAATCGTTTAATGATCAAGCCAGTATCTCTTGGAATATCCCTCATTAATTCGCTTCGACTATTAATCAGCCCATTCAAGTCAGAATGAAACCTATTAATTTTTTGAGAAATACGCCCGGCATTCTCGATTCTTTTCACAGCTTTATCACGTTCCTTTACCAATAACTTTGTTTCAGCGCCAGCCCTTTTCTTGCTATGATCAAGTTTTTCTTCTTTAATAGCATCTGTTCTTTTTTTGATCTCTTCTTCACCTTTGTTAAACTCATCAACAGGCCTTCTAAGAAGCTCATCAACACCATCTTGGATTTCACCCTCAACTTCATTCTTTTCCTGAATCAATCTTAGTTTTCTTTCATTTAATTCATCGTACTGAGATTCAATAATTCCAAACTTTTGCTGCAATCTTTTAAAGTCTGGATTTTTTTTATTTTTGAATTCACTAATTTTTTGCCTTGCAACCCAATAAGGATATTTTACTACATCTTTTATGTCCTTGGCCAATGCAGCTAATTCCTCTTTGTGGGGTTTTCCTGTGTCAGAAAGTAGAGAAGCTACTAATAGATCCCAATTGCGTTCAGGAACGCTGTCAGTTGTAAGACTATCCAGCTCCTCATTTATCTCTCTTAACTGTTCACTTAAATGCCCTTCTACTGCACTAATAGATTCTATTTCATCATTAAGTTGAGCAATTGTTTTCCCTGTTTTTTTTCCGACAAGGTGTTCTGTAAGATCATTTCGAAGCTTACTCGCCTTAACTTCTATGTTCTCATAATCATTTTGACATTTCTGCTCTAATTGTCTGATTTCTTCAGCTTCTTCTTTATCAAGTCGTTTCTCTTCTTGTATATATTTTTCGACTTCAGGTTCTGCTTTTTCTCGTATTTGTCTGTTTAGATCTTCATGTATTAGTAAACAGTCATTTTTGTATTCATCAATTTTAGCTTGAATTTTACTAAGAATATTAACAAATTGTGATAATGATAGAGGAGATTGCAGCATTGATGCACATTGTTCATCATCTAATAATTCATTTTTATGCAAAATATTTACCAACTGACCCAAAAGGATCTGATGATTTTCACTCTCTAACAGATCTCCTGTCATGTTCAATTCATCACTACCCCATAAACACTCATCAACTTTTGAGGACAACAAGATAAAACTTGCATTGGACATAACTTTTCCTTCATCAGCAACTTCTTGATGTACGATATCATCTTGAAATCCATAAGCATTTATCTTTTTATCAACAGACGCTAACGTCTCAATATTACCTTCCCGTTTCTGTATTGCGCTATCAATCGATCTCAACTGCTCTAATACTTCTTTTTTTTGTTCTGGATCTCCCTTAATTGTTTGTAATTTCTCATTTAATTTCTGATTGATAGCTTTAATTACCTCTTTTCTTGGTTTTGACCGCATAATTTCATGACACAATAATGCCATGTCCTTTTTGATGGGAAGTAAAGGATCTGGTTTGGGATCTAACCTGAAAACATCGCCATGAGTAAAAATTTCCAAAGCAGGTTCATCAATACCTGAAGGATATTGCTTGATGAATGCTTTCATTGCCCGTACAGACGCGTCGGCATTATCTACCATTTTTTTAAGATATTTTCGGTTTTCAGGACGGGCAACGGCTGCCAATTTTTGCATTTCTAAAGCGGAATCAGCCCATACGCGCATTAAAGAACTTACTTGTCCTTCATCTGAAACAGCTATATCCAGTTTTTGCAATAACTCTTTAGTGAAATTCGTTACCTTAACATTCTTACTCCAAGGGAACTTAAAAGTGTTCATACGAACAGTAACGGTTTTGCTCCCATACTGTACGTGCAAATCATAGGACTGGAAAATTTTCCAGTCTCGTTTCTTTTCAACCCGCACCTGACCTGTATCTATTTGAGAAATAGTGTGTTGTGCAGCAAGTTTGCTAGCAACGTTTTGAGATTCCACAATCCCCCCCTAGTAATTATACACTTACTATTATAACAAATAAATAAACAAAGTAGTATAAATAATTACAAAGTTAAGAAAGGGGTAATATAGATACTAATAAAACGAGGTTCTAAGAGCCTTGTACGGCCTTGACCACATCTTTATAAACATCAACGGGAGATTGTTCCCCATTGATTTGGCGGAGAACACCTTTTTTAGTGTAGTGGTCGACAAGGGGAGCTGTTTGTCTGTGGTAGACGCGGAGGCGCTCACGCACAACTGCAGGCTGGTCGTCGGGGCGACGTGTAAGAAGTGTGCCGCACTCGTCGCACTTACCTTCCTCTTTAGGGGGTTTGATGACGGTATTATAAACTGCTTTGCAGTTAGGACATGAGAGGCGTGCTGCTGCACGTTTCTCAATAGCCTCATCCGAGACATTAAGGTTAACGACAACGAGCTTATCTTGAGGATTGAGCTTAGCGTCGAACACATCAGCTTGCGGAAGTGTGCGCGGGAAGCCGTCTAAAAGATAGCCATGTGCAGCATCCGCTTGCGATACACGATCAAATAGCATATCAACGACAAGCGAATCGGGAACGAGATGGCCTGCATCAATATATGTCTTTGCGTTTTTGCCAAGTTCAGTATTTTGGCTGATATTTTCGCGGAATAGATCACCTGTGGAAATGTGGGGAATCGAAAGCTCTTGACTTAGCTTTTGCGCAACGGTGCCCTTTCCCGATCCCGGGGGACCCATAACAATAACAATTTGTTTCGACTGGGCGTTCAAATCTACTCCTGAAAATAAGAATGAAAAACCTAACAAAGCATAAACGAACTTTAACATAATTTCCACCCATTTGTATGAACTTTAAGATCGTAATCAATTGCCAACCATTTTTCAAGAATTTTTTGTTTGATTTTTTTAGGTTCATTCCAGATGATGAAACTTAATTTATTGGAGAAATTAGTGCAGTACCGTCGACTAGGCAATTCCGGATTAAAAGTCAGCGAACTATCCCTTGGCTCATGGATCACTTTTGGACCAAATCTCTCTTTGAATAATGTCAAAGAGTGTATGCGCTATGCATATGATCAGGGAATCAATTTCTTTGATAATGCAGAAGCTTACGGCAATGGCTTGGCCGAATTAATGATGGGTGAGGCACTAAGAGATTTCAGAAGAGAAGAACTCGTCATTTCCACCAAAATCTTTTGGGGAGGAGATAATCCTAATGCCACGGGATTGTCCTGGAAACATATGGTCGAGGGAGTGAAAAACTCATTACGGCGTCTACAGCTTGATTATGTTGATTTGCTTTTTTGCCACCGCCCTGATCCCGATACTCCAATTGAAGAGACCGTGCGAGCGATGGACACTTTGATCAAGCAGGGACTGATCTTCTATTGGGGCACTTCTGAATGGAGTGCCAAGGATATTGAAGCAGCCTTCAAAATCGCAAAGGAAACGCACACGACCCCTCCGGTAATGGAACAGCCCGAATATAATATGTTCAACCGCACACGAATTGAAAAAGAGTACACCTCCTTATTCAAAAGACATCAACTGGGAACAACGATATGGAGTCCGTTAAATAGCGGAATATTAAGCGGTAAATACAATAAGGGCATTCCAAAAAACAGCCGTCTGGATAGGCAGAAATGGCTATCACACCTTCTGACAGAGGAAAAAATCCAAAAAGTAAAAAAGCTTTCCTCTATTGCGAAAGAGCTAAACTGTTCGATGTCGCAACTTGCCATCGCATGGTGTCTAAAAAACCCCAATGTGAGTACAGTGATTTTGGGGACAAGTTCTATGGAACAGCTAAGCGAGAATATTCAAGCATCTACGGTTGTACCGTATCTTGATCAAACTATTATGAAGAAAATCAACACGTGTTTAAAAGGGTAGAATATGGGCAAAAATGTCGCGCAAAAATTGATTGAAAGCCACTTAGTAAAAGGGGAAATGACTCCCGGTGAAGAAATCGGCATCAAAATTGACCAAACATTGACACAGGATGCCACAGGAACAGTGGTGATGCTCGAACTTGAAGCGATGGATATTGATCGCGTCAAGACAGAGATCTCCGCACAATATGTTGACCATAACTTGTTGCAAGAGGACTTTAAAAACGCAGACGATCACCTCTTTTTACGCAGCGCTTGCCAAAAATACGGCATCTGGTATAGCCGCGCAGGCAATGGTGTGAGCCACCCCGTTCACATGGAGCGATTTGGTATTCCGGGAAAAACTCTTCTTGGAGCAGATAGCCATACTCCTGCAGCAGGCTCCCTTGGCATGCTAGCTATTGGCGCCGGCGGCTTAGAAGTGGCTCTCGCCATGGCCGGCCAACCCTTCTTTCTCAAAATGCCGCGCATCATGGGAGTGAAACTAACCGGAACTCTTCCTGATTGGGTTGGTGCCAAAGACATCATCTTAGAAATGTTAAGAAGGCATACGGTAAAAGGCGGCGTTGGCTGGATTATGGAATACTATGGACCCGGCTTAGAATGTCTCACTGCAATGGACCGTCATGTCATTGCCAATATGGGAGCAGAGCTTGGTGCCACAACAACCGTATTCCCCTCCGACCAAGAAGCGAAGCGCTTTCTTGAGCGGCAAGGTCGAGGCGACGACTGGGTCGAACTTGTCCCTGATTCAGATGCTACCTATGATGAGTACGAAGAGATTAACTTATCAGAACTCGTGCCACTAATTGCTTGTCCTAGCAGCCCTGACAATGTTGTCCCGGTTAAGGAGGTTGAAGGGCGTGAAATCTACCAGTCAATGGTTGGATCTTCAGCGAATCCGGGTTTTAAAGATTTTGCCATCGCCGCTGCCATTGTTGATGAAAATCAAGTCAATGACGGCATCTCCTTTGACATTAACCCCTCTTCCCGTCAGATTCTAGAAGACTTGTTACAGGGCGGATACCTTGAAATGTTGGTTCGTGCCGGCGCGCGTATCCACCAACCGGGATGCAATGGATGCATCGGCATGGGTCAAGCTCCCGCTTCCGGGCGTAACAGCTTGCGCACAGTACCGCGCAACTTTCCGGGACGCTCCGGTACCAAGGAAGACTCTGTCTACCTCTGTAGCCCTGAAACAGCTGCTGCATCTGCCATTACCGGCCGTATTACAGATCCCCGCAGCTTAAATATGGAATACCCTAAGGTCTCCGAGCCGGAAATCCTCAGCGTGAATCTTGGCATGTTGCTCGCCCCTCCAGAGGATGGACGAGAGATCCAATTAGAAAAGGGACCAAATATCAAACCTCTCCCGACATTCCCCCCACTTTTCCATACCATCGAAGGTCCCGTGACACTGAAAGTGGAGAACGACATCTCTACCGATGCCATCCTTCCTGCCGGTGCAAAGGTGCTGCCTTTCCGCAGCAACATTCCCGAAATCAGTAAATTTGTCTTCGGGCAAATCGATGAAAGCTTTTACGAACGCGCTTTAAAACATCAAGACTCTGGGCATATCATCGTTGGCGGTCTGAACTATGGACAAGGCTCCAGCCGCGAGCACGCTGTAATTGCTCCAAACTACTTAGGCGTTAAAGCAGTCCTAGTCAAAAGCTTTGCTCGCATCCACTGGCAAAACCTGATCAACTTTGGCATCCTACCCATCACATTTGCCGACCGCAACGACTACACCAAAATTGACCAAGGAGATATTCTTTCTATTGAGAATATCCCTGATACCATCAGAGCAGGAACAGATATCAATGTTGTCAATGACACAAAAGGTGAGATTTATCCCGCAAAGCATAACATGAGCCCCCGTCAAGTAGAAATCCTGTGTAACGGCGGCATCATCAACATGCACAAGAAAGGGCTTATTTAGAACTTAACGGAGACATTGCCACCAAAATAACAAGCACCGTCAATATCGAGATGTTGTCTGTGGTGACGATTTTTGTTCGAAAAAGTAGTTTGCCCACCAAAGGTGTAGCCAAGATGAGCATTGGCACTTAACCAGGAAGCACACTCGTATGAAAGACCGAGCTCAAGCCCTCTATTTTGATACTCAAAAATAGCTTGAGGAACGGGCTCATGAGAGCCGGCACGGTAGCGATTATAGAAAAGACGTCCCGCTAAAGAAGCAGAAAATGCCGGTGTCACCTTGTAAACAAGCGACATATTCATTGGAAAAATTGCATTAAGCTTCCATTTGCGATTGATGCACCAGTCAAAACCAATGATTGGCCACACTCTGTCTACTTTCATACCGGTATAGGCCAAAAAGCCCGTGTGAAATCCAATAGCGCAGTTCCAGTCATACCTTCCCCATAACAAGAAATCGTAATTGGCATATTTGTTGATCTGAAAATGATCGGTATCGACGTTCATGGAGATATTTGCCTGCCAAAGCCAGTCAGTCACCCGTTTTGTGGCAAAACCTAGCTCAATGCTGGCCATATTAAAATGATCTTGGTGAAAAAAGGGATTTTGCTTCCAGTCGAATACTGTATAGGTGTAGCCGATCTTAGCCTTTGCCCCCTCTTGATAGCATGCATTATGATAAAAAATAGCACCTACTTCAGCTTCGGCTTCGCTGTATCTCTGTGATTGATTCTTAAGTTTCTTATCTTGAAAATTCGAGGAGCAGACATTATCATAGCTTGCATATACGCTAAATGGATATGCAGCATCCTGAGGCTTGGCCATCTTTTCAGAACCAAAAATTCCGCTATCGAGATCAGCCATCAAGGATGAGGCAGCGAGCATAAAAGTGAGAATAAAAGAAGGAATAATTCTTTTCATGGTGGTTTCACTCTATAGTATTTCTTTATATTTTTTTTATTTAATTCAATCCATAGATCGAGTCAACCCGGAATTTTAAAAGAAGCCAATTTTACTTTTCATATTGACTAAAGAGATAATAAAGGTTATAATAATTTTTATTAAAAATTACAACTAAAATGATACATAAAACACTCTATTAAATAGAAAAATATCATGCATGCTATAACATTTGAAAGAGGAATTACCACTCCAACTGGAGATAATCCCCCAAATATCTGCGATGATTCCCTCTCAACTATGGCTCATCTGACATTCTCAA
>JAJFMB010000317.1 GCA_021772355.1 Chlamydiota bacterium
TTGTGAGCCTGCTTATGCAAGTTTTGCCGGTCCCTCACTGATCATTACGATTCCTCTTACTAATGAGCAAAGTGAACACTATAAAAACTTCTCACACTGCATGGAAGTTCACAAAGAAGGGATCGTGTTGGCTTGGCAAGCGCGCTTTTTTGAAAACAAAATCATCATTGGTGTTGCTGGCACAAAGTCTTTTTATGGTGACAAGCAGCCAAATAAAGAGGAAGCGTTTGCAAAGCACAACAACTTGATTCAATTGAACATGATTAATGAGATTATCCCAGATTGTCTCTCCCTAGCTTTTGGCTACGATACTAAGGGTAAGACACTCTCTGCAGAAGAGATGGCAACCTTAGAAGAAAGTGGTACAGCGCGCCGTTGGGTGGGAAGAAGAGCTTGCGCCTATGACGGGTTTATCACTGTTGGACCTCTTTATCGTCATAACCAACAAGTTTGCAACGCACGCTGCACGACACATCTTGGATCTGGAGGAGTTTCCTTTGGACCGGCATCTGTTGTGATGAGCCGCAGCTCAGGGCAAAATACGGATGATCTTTTTGTGGAAAAAATCTTGAAGTATGCTGACACAAGACGTGTCGCAAATTAAGATCATCAAGAGCCCATCAGCAAAAAATCGCTAGCTCACAGAGTGCGTATGGATAGGAACCGATTCATAGATCTTGAATCGGTTCCGCACTGTTAAGCGTAAACATGAAAGCGGCACACCTCGTGGAAGCCGACTCTTTTGCATATGCCAAGACCTTCTGGTGAGGAAGTGAGTGAGACAAAGGGGATTTCTTGTTTCTTTGTTTCTTGGAGGAGAATGTTGGTTATGAAAGTGGCAATTCCTTTTTTGCGATGTTTTTCGGCTGTGACGGTATTGTAGACAAAGGCAGCATTGTTATGAATGAGCAGGCTGGATGTTGCCACGAGCTGATTGTTGATAAAGCCACCAAAGTGGATAAACGGACCATTTTTCATCAGCTCTGTGTATAGGTGGATGTCCTGATCTGAAAAACCCCATACAGAGCAAATAAGCTGACTAAACTCAGTGATGTTGTCGATCTTTTTGACGGTGAGTTCCTCCGGACATGCGATGGGGGAAATGGCATTTGTGGAGAGAGACATTCCATAGAGTTCCCCGATGCGATTCAGTCCGTGTTTTTGCAAAGCCGTTTCCAAATTGCTGGGTTCTTGGGATGTTTCCACCCACCAGCTGTGGGGAAGCTTGTTGTCGCGATAATGGGCTGTAATGGTGGCAACCGCTTGATCTACTTGTGTATCTTGTAGTGTGCAGCCGATCACGCCATTGAGCAGGGGGTGGTTTAAGTTGCTGTCGGCATAGACACATCCGGGTGTGTGGTGGATTGTGCAATTGGAAAGCATATGAATATTTTGTGGGCACTGCACGGCCAGGTCTTTCAGCATCATTTGATAGTTTTGGTCTAGCATAGAATATCTCCGGTTAAAAGGAGCAGTTTAGCAATAAAAGAAGATCCCTATTACCGTAATAAATACGGTTATAGCAATTTTAATTCGTGGAGCTTGCGGGCGATAGCGAAAAGCTCTTGCTTGTTCCAGCAGTTAAGCTTCTGTTTGATGTTTTCGAGGTAGGACTCCACTGTGCGGGCAGAAAGCGACATATGAGCGGCAGTTGCTTTGGAGGAGTTGCCATCGAGGAGGTGGATGAGGCATTTCTTTTCCTGTGGAGTGAGTAGTTTGGCCATTTCTAAAATATTTCCTAGCCCAATGTCTTGAAGAAACTGGGAAAGAAGGGTGCTCTCGAGGCCAGAGATAATGGGGGTAGGGCATTTGTAATTGTTCTGGGTGAGGGTGGGGAGGTGGATGTTCTCATCCTGCATGTTCTGAAGAATTGGATGCATCTGTTCTTTGAAATGGCGACCAAAAGAGGTGAGAAGATTGGGGTGGTTGAGGCAGAGGTTTGTTAATTTTTTATTTTTCTTGGTTCCAGAGAACCCAAAAAACTCAACAGATGTTTCTGTGCGATGGATATAAATTGCTCCGAAGTCCATCGCAAAATTGTCTTTTGCTTCATTTAAAGTTTGTTCTAGATACTCCTCTGACCCATTCATATCGATCATGGAAAGCCCGGTTTGATACACTCTCGGATCACGTAGATAGGGATCATGTCGGTAAATTTCTTGAGATACATAGCGCTCAGCCCAATCAGGACGATCGAGGAGAACGGTATAGGTGCCATCGAGATCAATACGATGGTAGTTGAAAAATTCCACACCAAAGCGCTCTCGTAAAGGCTTAGTTACCTTTTTAATAGAATTTGCATAGCGTGAAAGATATTGATGGACGATTTGTTCCCAATTTAACATGGGAAAAACTATAGATTAAAGGAGGTTTAAACTAAAGGTATTTAAGAATGGAGCCATCATTTGGGATACGGTCTTTGAGTGCCTCTTCAGGCAGTGAGTGAATCCATGAGAGATCAATATGGATGTGGCTGCCTAAATAGAGGTCCATGCCGTATACGGGGATGAAGGCGTGGAGATAGCCATCCCATTTTGCGACGACGTCGACGGGAGTGGTAAAATCATAAATGCGAAGGGTTTGCTCAATGGATGGGGTGCGGGCAATTTTGAGTAAGTCGATCTCTAGCCTTTTCGCTTGTCCAATTGAAACGTTGCGATTGTCATAGGGCATAGGGTTTTGAAAAAGGGGTTTGTGATCTTCCCGAAAAATCATGCCGACAATCCGTGCCGTGTGCTTTGTTTCTTGGTACACTAAGATCCCATTTACTCCTTTGCAGAAAGAAACATAAGGGCAATCTGGTGTGACAACCATTTCTCGTACTAAGCAATCATCTTCATAAGACGTTGACTGGGCAGCAAGAGAAGTAAAACAGAAAATAAATAAAATGAATGCACTTTTCATGGTGCCGTTAACTTTTTCGGTTTTCATTATTTTTGTCAATGTGCTATCGATGTGGCGAGGTGTCATGATGAGCTTTAGACTATTTGCATTGTTCTTTTGGATTGCCGTGATCGCAATTCTTGTGTATCTCTATTTTTATCAGCCTGAAATTTTGCAACATATTTTTAGTTACCCTGGAGCAGGGAGTCCTTATGTGAATCCTCCGGGGGGATGATGTTCAAATTCACTTCATTCTTCTTCATCTTAACAACATTTTGTGCAGCTTTTGGAGCAACTGAGACAGCGACCTTTGCGGGTGGTTGTTTTTGGTGTATGGAGCCGCCGTATGATAAGGTAAAGGGTGTCACAGAAACAAAGGTTGGCTATACGGGCGGTTCGGTTGAGAATCCTAGCTATGCTCAAGTGTCGGCGGGGGAAACCGGTCACGCTGAGGCGGTTGAAGTGACTTACGATCCCTCAATTGTCAGTTATGCAGAACTGTTACAAGTGTTTTGGCGCAATATCGATCCTATGGCAAAGGATCGGCAGTTTTGCGATCAAGGTTCCCAGTACCGCAGCGCAATTTTTTATCACGATGATGAGCAAAAAAAACTGGCGGAAGCATCTAAGCAAAGATTGTTAGATGAGGGAATTCAGCCCATCTATACTCAAATTGTTCCTGCTGACCACTTTTGGCTAGCGGAAGCTTATCATCAAAACTACTACAAGACCCATCCCTTTCGTTATAAGTTCTATCGCTATAGGTGTGGACGCGATAAGCGTCTTCAGGAGATTTGGGGAAAGTAGGCTATCAGTAAATTTTATCTAAGTTCAGCAGTTTGCTCTTCTTGTTCGTGAAGAATACGGGGATCAAGCTCGTAGGCAATAGGTGTCATGCGGGGGAGAGAGACATATTCGGTTTGCTCTTCCATGGGGACGCGTGGTCTTTCGAAGAGAGAGAAGAGGCCAACGAGTCCGAGGGTGGTCGCGCAAATCGCGATGAAAAGATAGAGTCCTAAGATGGACATAAGGGTAATTGCAACTGGTGCAAGAGAAGGACCAACAACCGCTCCGGCGGAGTAGGCAAACATCAAGACACCTGTTGTTTTGATAATATCTTCCGGCTGCACGCGATCACACACATGGGTAATGCTCACGGGATAAATTGTGAAGCAGAGTCCGCCTAATAGAAATGACTGAGTATAGACCCATAGCGCGGTTTGAGGAAAAATGATAAGACCAATACTTGGAATGATTGTGGCAAAACTTAACATGATTAATAGGCGGCGCCTGTCAAAAATATCGGAGAGGTGTCCGATTGGCCATTGCAAAAGAAATCCTCCGGCAATGGTTAAACTGGTGACGATCGCAACAGAAAGTTGATACTCCTGAGCAAAAATGGGCACAAAGGTATAAATAGCACTGAGGATCATCCCCGCAAGGATACACCCTATCACACCGAAAGGAGAGGATTGAAATAATTTCCAGATGTTTGTCATTGAGGGCTGGTCTGTTTCAGGAGAACGAGTAAAAGTCAGAGCTAAGGGAATAGCTGAAAGTGCGCAGAGCCAACTTGCTACGATAAAGGGAGAGAGCGTTGTTAAGTCGACAGTATTAATAATGAATTGTCCGCAGGATTGTGAGGCGTAAAGTCCTATCATGTAAAGAGATAAAATGCGGCCTCTCGTGTCAATTGTGCTACGGGCTAGCAGCCAACTTTCGATGACAATAAAGATGCAAGCAATACATATCCCCGCTAAAAATCGCATGGCTATCCAGAAGTAGGGGTCGAGAATCAGGGATTGAAAAAGGATAGTAACGGTGCAAAAAGCAGCAGCGGCTGCAAAGGCGCGGATGTGTCCGATACGGTAGAGCAGCGGCTCAAAAAACCATGCTCCTACTAACAAACCTGCATAGTAACCAGAGCTTACGTAACCGATTATGGAGGTGGAATACCCGTCCATGTTCATACGCACACTTAAAAATGTGATAAAAAAGCCTTGGCTGAGCATCACTAATGCGATACTCATAAGGGGAGCGGTAAGCGATCGAATAAGATTAAGCATAGTCAATTATTGATATGCAGTTATAATTATTTTTT